>MGTJ01000219.1:0-2145 GCA_001799395.1 Desulfobacterales bacterium RIFOXYA12_FULL_46_15
ACACACTCGATAAAACTAACTGCCAGTTTTGGTGTCAGCGACTACCCAGGAAAAGACGACCCAAAATCACAGGACAGAATTTTATTTGAAATTGTCACAAATGCAGATAATGCAATGTATGCATCAAAAAATTCCGGCAGGAACAGGATAACAATCCATCAATCATAAAAAATAATGGATTCCCATTTTGAGAACAACCTGCAATATCAGGCTTAACTTCGTGTCTGCAATTCATCCCCAAGGGAGACGGGATGTCCCGGGATGGGACAAATTGACCTGACATTTTTATTCAGATACCCCATATAATATGATTTTTCAGTCCATGCCCGGATAATATATCTGACCCGGTTGCGAAACCCGGTTTTGAACATGCCCTTCAGGGTGTCATTGGGACAAATCCTGTCCCAATTTAATCATTCGGTTGATTTTACAATTTAAATTATATTTATATCATGGCACCTAAATTGCTTTCTTTGTTTGATAAAGGCGGTTGAATTCATTTTAAGGGCACACAATATTTACCTGAAGCAGAATTGAGGTGAACTTTTCTGCTTAAATGGATGATGTCGTCAACAGGCCGGCAGATTATTAAACCCAAAAAAAAGGAGAAAACAAATGTACATTATGAAAAAACAATCCTTCTCAATTTGCATTGTGGCTATTTTTTTTGTTACTGCCTTGAATTTTTCACCTGCAAGCGCCAGGGATCTGATTATCAGTATGGCCCAGCTGCCCAAAATTTTAGAAAGTCCGGATGAGGGTATTTTTGTGGATATGGTCAAAGCCATGGATAATGTTTACGACGGCAAAATTGAAAGGAAGGTTTTTCCGTTCGCGCGATCCATTGACAATGTCATCAAAGGAGAAGCGGATTTCCATCTGCCCATGATCAGGAACACCATTGTGCCGGAATCGTCCCTGCCTTACGCATTCAGCACGGATAAAACCGGGGATGTCTGCTTTATTATATATTCACATAAAGATAATCCCGTGACCCTGGATACCATCAAGGATGCCAAGACTCAGCAAACTTTCCCATTAAAAATTGAAAGTCAGTTAGGATTCCGTGACTATTTTGATTTTCCAATTACTGATTCAACGACTATTGAGAATAGTTTGAAAAAAATCAGTGTCAAACGGATTGACGCGTTTATTTTTGCTCAGGAAGAAAGCGATTTTGTGGTAAACCAGTTAAAATTGAAGGATATCCATCGGGAACTGTATCAAACATTCGACGATGTATTTGTGATACCAAAAGGCCCTAAGGGAAAAGAAATTGATGCAGTATTATCCGGCTGTATCAAAAAGCTGTCAAGCACAGGAGAATTGAAAAAGCTGCACGATATGATTCATCCGCCTTACCAAAAATGGCAACCGTATGAAATGGGATGGTGATAAAAAATCCATGGCAAAATATAAAAGGGACTGAAGATTAATTGCAGCTTAAGTCCCTTTATATTATAATTTCCACACCGATTTTCATTATTTCATCGGATAGAAGATCACAAATCATCATCAGAACTATCTAACCAGTATCTGGTATATTCATTTATTTCCATATGTTATACACATTTAGCGTTCTACCTTATATTCCTTGACAAACCTCACCTCCTGAGTTCAGGGCTTTATCATGTTGTGCTGACTACCGGAATAAATGTCCCTGGTTTGTCCCATCCCGGGATATCCCGTCTGAAATGGCCTATCCTTTCTATTTTCAATGGATACGCGCTTGGACACTGCATTTTTTTTGTTCTGATTTGTCCCATTTCTTTTTTATTCATGCCTCCTCTTGAATTATTTGATCCCTTGATTTCTGATGTTTCAGGCATATGCAGATCCAATTTTCATTATGGCATTGAAATTGCTTTTCCATCCCTTATAAAAGCAATAAAATATTTGCATTTAAGGGGGAAATATGGAACTGCCATATTCAAAAGATAGAATCCTGCTTGTGGATGATGATCCGGGAAACCTTGCGATCCTGTCAAATGCTTTAAAACAGGAATACACCCTGATGGTTGTGACAAACGGTTTTGACGCGCTTCACCTTGCAGCCGGCAGCAAACCCCCGGATCTGATTCTTCTGGATATCGTGATGCCCGGCATGGACGGTTATGAAGTGTGCAGACATCTGAAGGCGGACAC
>MGTJ01000219.1:2156-27095 GCA_001799395.1 Desulfobacterales bacterium RIFOXYA12_FULL_46_15
ATATCCCGGTTATCTTTATTACCGGCATGTGTGAAACGAGGGGTGAAACCAGAGGGTTTGAAATGGGCGCAGTAGATTATATCACCAAACCATTTAACCTGGAAATTGTCGAGGCACGGATAAAAACCCATCTTCAGCTTCGAAAAATGCAGATCGATCTTGATACCCTGGTGAAAAAACGTACAAGGGAGCTTGAAAAGACCAATGAGATCCTGAGAGAAGAAATCCAGCAGAGAAGAAAAGCTGAGAAAAATGAAACCCTTGCCAAAGCCCGGTACCAGTTTCTTTATCACAGCACACCGGTCATGATGCAGTCCATTGATGCAAACGGCAGGTTGACCGGTGTCAATGACCATTGGCTGAATAAATTAGGATATCAGCTTGAAGAGGTTGTAGGGAAAAAATACATTGAGTTTTTAACCCCGCTGTCGCGGCAGCTTGCTGTTGAAGAAATCCTGCCCGAATTGTTCGGAAAAGGGGTTGTCGAAAATGTAGAATTTCAAATGGAAAAAAAAAATAATGAAACCATTGATGTTCTGCTAACAGCAATCCTTGAAAAAGATGATGAAGAAAAAGAACATTTTCTGGCATTTGCTGCAGACATCACCCAGAAGAAACAATCGGAAACAGAAAAAAAATTCTTGGAAGCCCAGTTGTGGCAGGCACAGAAAATGGAGGCCATCGGTTATCTTGCAGCAGGAATTGCCCATGATTTTAACAGCCTTTTGTTCATCATACTCGGCTTTGCACAATTGGCCGTAAATTCGGCTGATGAGGGTGGGGATGTAAAAAAAGAGCTGAATGAAATCATGAAGGCATGTCACAGGGCAGAGGCATTGACAAGCCATATCCTGACGTCCTGCCGCAAGACGGATATTCAAAAAATGCCTTTGCCGGTAGCCCCGATGCTCAAGGAGACTATCAAGTTTATCCGCGCCGGCTTGCCGCCCACCATCAGAATCAAACAAAGGATACAGGTTTCGGAAAGTATGATCAATGCAGACCCCACACAGATGCATCAGGTCATTATGAACCTGTGCACCAATGCTGCCCATGCCATGAAGGAAAAAGGCGGCGTATTGGAAATAAGCCTTGATGAACTTCATATCCGGGAAGCATCTGATATGCCTGGTCATGATGCAGTTCCCGGCAAATATTACAGACTTGTGGTGCACGATACCGGCCACGGAATTCCTAAGGCAATCATGGATAAAATTTTTGATCCGCTTTTTACGACCAAAAAACAGGGGGAAGGAACGGGATTAGGGCTTTCCATGGTACATGGCATCATAAAGGAGATGAACGGCAGCATTCTGATTTCCAGTGAGCCTGAAAAAGGAACACGGGTTGAAGTCCTTTTGCCGGGATTTAGTTTAAAAAATGAGGGCATATGAAACATAATTATTTCAATAATAATGCTTTATTTATTCATAAGGAGGGGTAATATGACCCAATTGACAGAGAGAAAGAACCAGGCAGCTAACATAAAATTGTTTATCTGGATGATGTTAGCCTGTTTTATTATGCCCCTGAATCTTTGGGCGGCCGCAAAGCCATCCCCGGATCAGGCGATTAACATGCTGAAGGAAGGGAACAAAAGATTTATTGAGCAAAAATCCATACACCCGAACATAAGCTCTGCCCGCTTGTATCAGGCAGGGACTGAGAATCAGGGAGATCATGCCTATGCCACAGTCATCGCCTGTTCAGATTCCCGCGTGCCCGTGGAAAGAATATTTGATGCCGGGGTAATGGACCTTTTTATCATTCGCGTGGCCGGCAATGTTGCAGACACGGATGAAATCGGTTCCATTGAATACGGTCTGGCACATGTGAACACGCCTGTGCTGGTGGTGCTGGGGCACAAACAGTGCGGTGCCGTGACAGCGGTAGCCCATGCCGTTCACGGCACAGGTCATGCGTTGGAACGGAATATCCCGCCTTTGGTGGATAATATCCGGCCCGCAGTGGAACGGGCTATGAAAATGCACTCGGATGTTCATGGAGATAATATTATCCCCTATGCCATTGTTGAAAATATATGGCAGGGAATTGAAGACTTGTTTATGAACAGCCCTTCCACTCGAAATCTGGTCAACAGCGGTAAGGCCAAAGTGATCGGTGCTGTTTATGATGTAGGTACCGGAGATGTGGAATGGCTGCCTGATGAGCCGGTCGCTCAGATCCTGCACCGTGTTGAGGCTAATCCCCGACGGGCCATGAATGCCATGGCAGAATCCGGTCACGGGGGATCTGATGGTGAATCCTCACACACACCCGGAAATGCCGAAGACAGGACTGAGGCTGAAAAGATCCTTCAAAATATAGAAAACAATAAAATGGCTGTTGCCACCTATGAAAAGAAATTTTCAGGGCAGGGATACGGCAACTGGTTAATTTATATGTTTGGCCTTGTCGTGTTTGCCGCAGCACTCTGTTTGACCCTGTTTTATGCCAGGGTGAAAAATGCCGGCGGCAGAACAAGCCTGCAAAAAACTCTGGGGGCCAAACTGATCGCAAGCTTTTCTTTCATTGTGCTCATTTTAACCGGAGTGGCTATTTATGCCATAAGTTCCATGGGAAGCATCGGAACAAAGATTGCAGGCTTGTCCGGGGAAATTATTCCCATTACAGATAGCGTGGCCAAGATCGTAACCCTTCAGCTTGAACAGGCAATTGCCCTGGAAAGAGCGTTTCGCTTTGGCGAGGAAGAAGGGGATCATGCCAGAGAATTGTTCAAGGAAAGTGTTGAGCATTTTGAGCATGCAGCCAGGCAGGTGGATGTGAAGATTGAGGCTGCCCTCAAATTACTGAAAGATCTCACGGCTGATTCTGTGGAAGATGCTGTGGAAATGACAGCGGCCATGAACAAAATCGCCGCAATCGGTGCCGCTCATCATGATTTTGACACATTGGCCGGAAAAATCCTTGAACTGGCGGCAGAAGGACATCTTGCCAAGGCCCGGCTTTTGGAAGAGTCTATTGAAAAAACGGAAGACACCCTAAATCATGAGATGGAACAATTTTTGGAAGATCAGCAAAAGCGTATGGAAGAGGCTGCCCTCAGAGCTGAAACAGAAGAAAAGCATACGGTCATGGTGCTGATGATCACTGCTGCGCTGGCAGCGGTCTCCGGCCTGGGTATCGCTGTCCTGATGACCCGGGGCATTACAAAACCCATTAACGCAATCATTGAAGGGCTTAGTGAGGGTTCAAACCAGGTGGCATCTGCATCAAGCCAGGTGTCGTCATCCAGCCAGTCCATGGCGGAAGGGGCTTCCGAGCAGGCAGCCTCCATTGAAGAGACCTCTTCTTCCATGGAAGAAATGTCATCCATGACCAAGCGGAATGCGCAAAACGCCGGCCAGGCCGACAATCTGATGCAAGACGTTAATAAAGTTGTGGCCACGGCAAATCAATCCATGGATCATTTGACCGAGTCCATGGAGGATATTTCCAAAGCCAGTGAGGAAACTTCAAAAATCATCAGGACTATTGATGAAATCGCTTTCCAGACCAACCTTCTGGCTCTGAATGCAGCGGTTGAAGCAGCTCGTGCCGGAGAAGCCGGCGCCGGCTTTGCCGTTGTGGCCGATGAAGTCAGAAAGCTTGCCCTGAGGGCATCGGACGCGGCAAAAAACACTGCCAGCCTGATCGAGGGAACGTTAAAAAAAGTCAAGGACGGAACAGAACTGGTAACAGTCACAAACAAGGCATTTAAAAAAGTGGCGGAGAGTTCAGCGAAAATCGGTCATATTGTTTCCGAGATAGCAGAGGCCTCCAAAGAACAGTCCAGCGGTATTGAGCAGGTGAATATTGCGATCACGGAAATGGACAAGGTGGTCCAGCAGAATGCAGCCAATGCGGAAGAGTCTGCTTCAGCTTCTGAAGAAATGAATGCCCAGGCAGAACAGCTCAGAGAATATGTCGGAGATCTTGTCATTCTGATCACTGGGAAAGAAAATCAAGAGGCGGACATGCATGCTCACTAAGCAGCAATAAAGCGGATTGTATCGCATAGAAGAAAACCTGAGATATCAGGCAAATTTTGCAGTGATTGCATGACGTTTCTCGGGATCATGGGTTTTGAGAAAAGGAATCGTAAATTTTTAAAGGGCTTGACTAAGTTCACATATTTGTATACTTTATATTCATGCGATCAATAGTATTTTACAAGACCATTTCAGGAAAATGTCCTGTTGAAGAACACTTTGATTCTTTATCGGATGTTCAAGTTGCTAAAATCACTTGGGTTTTGAAATTGATCCGGGAAACTCAGAACATTTCCACTCAATATTTTAAGAAACTGGTCAATACAGATGATATCTGGGAAGTAAGAGTTAGCCTTGGAAAGAATATTTTCCGTCTTCTTGGTTTCATGCATGATCAAGAATTAATTATTCTGACAAATTCTTTTCAAAAGAAAACTCAGAAGACCCCTAAGAATGAAATACAATTGGCAGAAAAGAGAAAGAAAGAATATCTTAGCAGGAGGTATAATCATGGATGATCTTGATCAATATATCGAAAAAAGAAAAAAAATAAGCCCTAAATTTGCAAAAAATTTTGACGACGGGTATGACCAATTCAAAATTGGTATTTTATTGAAGCAGGCTCGTATTGATGCAGGGCTAACTCAGGAACAGATCGCCAATTTGTTGAAGACCAAGAAATCAGCTATTTCCAGAATTGAAAATCATGCTGAAGACATCCGCCTCTCAACATTGGTGAATTATGCAAAGGCGGTGGGTAAAAGCCTCCATCTTGAAGTTGCATAAAAGATAGGTTACAGTCTGAAACCCGGCTTCCGGAAACGATGCCTGGTCAAATGAGGGCATATGAGAATAATCATCAAGGATCCAAGGCGTTTTACTCGGACAATCCGTATAATTTAATTTTCCGGTAGAGCGCCTTTCGGTTGACTCCCAGGTCTTTTGCCGTCTTATCCCGGCTCCATTTGTTTTTGATCAATCTGTCCAGGATCATCTTTTTTTCAACCTGTTCCAGAACAGCAGGCAGGTTCTGGCGTTCTAAAGAAAATGCCGTGGTTATTTCATCCTGACGGTCGAATTCGGCCGGGTCCACTCCGATCAGATCAAGCCGGTTCAATGTAATAAACCGATGAATCGTATTTTCAAGCTCCCTGACATTTCCCGGCCATTCATAGTTTATCAGAACATCCATGATTTTTGCAGTGATGGCATGATGTTTCCCCGGATCATGGGTTTTGAGAAAATGTTCGGCCAGAAGGGGAATGTCTTCTTTACGTTCCCGCAATGGGGGCATGTAAATGGGGATTATATGAATTCTGTAAAAAAAATCTTCCCGGATCGCTTTTTTTCGGATCAGTTCCTTTATATCCCTGTTTGTAGCCGAGATGATCCGGACATCCGGTCTTAGCGGTTTCGTACTTCCCACAGGATTGTAGCCGGCTCCCTCAATAGCCCTTAATAATTTGACCTGGACATTTAAATTAATTTCACCGATTTCATCAAGAAACAGGGTACCCTGGTCAGCGATTTCCAGGAAGCCTGCTTTGTCCTTGTCCGCACCGGTAAACGCCCCCTTCTTATACCCGAAAAATTCACTTTCCAGAAGATTTTCCGGAATAGCGCCGCAGTTTACCGTGACCATTTTTTTATGCTTTCGTTCACTGTGGCTGTGAATGGCTTTTGCGACAAGTTCTTTGCCGGTTCCGGATTCTCCGTAAATAATGGTATTGGCATCGGTGGCGGAAGCTTTCAGGATATTTTCGTAAACTTCTTGCATGCACTGGCTTTTACCCACAATCTCACCAAACCTGTAGCGATCCTTCATGGAGGTTTTGAGTCTTAAATTTTCCCTGCGCAGATTTTCTTCTCTCTCCAGCAGTTCCATTTCCCGTAGTTTCCGTGCCGTGATATCAATCAGGATGGCCTGTCTTTTTGCAATTGAGCCGTCATTGGCAAATACCGGGGAATGGACAATATGATACCATCTTTTGTCCCAGGGGTTTTCAATTTCCATTTCAATGGTCTCTCCCTGGTCAACTTTATCAGCAGGGCAAAAGGCGCAGGGTTTATCAAGACCGAATATGAAATCATAACAATTAAGGTTTTCAGTCTTATCCCCGGCCCAGTCTCTGAGGGCCTGATTCATAAAATCCATCCTGAAACGGTCGTTTTTTTCACATGTGTAGATAAACCCCCTGAATGCGTTGATTATGGAACCAAGCCGGGCCTCGCTCGCGGCCAGATCAATCGTGCGCACCCTTACCTGATCCTCAAGATAGGACCGGTGGGCCAGCAGTTCGAGCTGGGTATTGACCCTTGCCTCCACAACAGCAGGGTTAAAGGGTTTGGTAATATAGTCTGCTGCACCCAGTTCAAATCCCCTGGTTTCATCTTCAGCTTCCCCCATTGCAGTGATAAAAATAATGGGAATGTCCCGGGTTTTTTCATCTGCCTTTAATCGCCGGCACACCTCATACCCATCCATATCCGGCATCATGATATCCAGCAGAATCAGGCTGGGCGGAGTGTCGGACATGGCTGATTCAATCGCCTCAGCACCGCTTGCAGCGGCCATGAGCTTGCACCGGTTTTTCAATAATTTGACCAGTATCCTGATGTTTTCCGGCTGGTCATCCACAATCAGAATTTTGTCCTTTAAAACAGTTGTGTCCATATCCGCTCCCTTTTTTTTATATCCGGATTCCGATTCTGTCTGTAATACTCTTCAATGTGGTTAAGGCACCTTTGAAATCAAATTCATTGATCTGTGTTTGAATTGTCCGGCATTCTTTTTCAAGACCCCAGGAGACCAGATGGGTTACAATTGATTCCATGAGGTCTTCGGCTCCAGGGTCATAGGCAGCCAGGCGCTGGGAGAATTCAGCCAGAACGGGTTTGATTTCAGACAGACTCTGTCGGTGAAGGGTCTTAGAACCGGCCCCGGTCCCTGGTAAATTATTTTGTGATCTTTCTAAACAAGACACGGATTCCAGAACCTGGGTAAGGGTTTCTTCCACGTGTTGGATTTTTACAGGGATCTCTGAAGAGATTATCCCCTCTTTGGTGCAGTTTGGATTCAAGGCAGCCTTTTCCAGTTGTCCGGCAGCAGCCTGAAGCCTTTTGGCTGAAATATTGCCTGCTATACCTTTTAATGTGTGGGCCAGATGTCTGATCCGGGTCAGATCACCCATTGACAGTGCGTCATTCAGTTCTTCTGGCAGGCTGATCCATTTTTCAGCAAATTGTTTTAAGATCTTTCTGAAAAGCGGTATATCCCCTCTGACCCGCTGCAGTGCTTCGCTGATATCGACACCTGCAAGAGAAGGCAGGGAATAAGGTGTATCAGATCTTAGAAAAGGTGATAAAATTTTATCAGCCTTTGATTTCCTGTCTTCAGCTTTCCCGCTTTGGCCGATCCATTTCTCAAGCATGATAAAAAGCAGGTCCGGGTCGACAGGCTTGCTGATATAATCATCCATGCCGGCTGCCAGGCATTTTTCCCGGTCACCCTGCAAAGCATGGGCGGTCATGGCAATAATGGGAATTCTTGGAATCAGGAGTGGTGCACTATGATTTTTTTTTGTATCAATGAATTGGGCGTTGAGATGGGATTCATATTCCCTGATCCTTTTTGCGGTTTCATACCCATCCATTTCCGGCATCTGAATATCCATGAGGATAGCATCATAGGATTTGTTTTTCATGGCTTTCAATGCATCTTCCCCGCTGACTGCAACATCTGCAGTGATTCCTTCCTCTGTCAGGAGTTTTAAAACAACCTCCTGGTTGATCTCATTGTCCTCTGCCACCAGAACATTTCTGCCTTTGAGATTGACCAAATACCCTTGTACATCGCTCATTACGCCTTTCAGACCGAATCTTTCATTCATTGGTTTTTTGCTGAAAACCTGCATCAGTGCATCAAACAGCATAGACAGTTTTACCGGTTTTATCAGAAACGTATTGATGCCGATGTCGGCTACCCGGCTGACATCCAGTCCTGAGACAAATCCCGATATAAGGACAATTGGAACAGAGGCGAACCGGGAATCCATACGAATCGCTTGTGACACCTCAAGGCCATCGGGAGGCGGCATTTTCCAGTCAATTACCAGAAGTTCAAAGGGATTGTCTGTGCCGGCTTTTTCATGAAACAGCCTCAACACTTCACTGCCTGAATCAGCCTCTGTGACTTGAAATCCGAAAGCAGCCATCATCCGGGTTAAAACCTTCCTGCAGTTGGAATTATCATCTGCAACCAGCACCCGTTTCCCTTTAAGATCAGTGTTGATAAAATATGGAAATCCAGGGCCTGCTTCTATTTTTTCAAATGTCATGATAAAGGAGAATGTGCTTCCTTTGCCGGGCTCGCTTTTTACCTGTATTTCTCCGCCCATGGCATCGGCCAGATTCTTACAGATAGCAAGTCCCAGCCCGGTTCCGCCATATTTCCGGGTAATATTGCCATCCACCTGGGAAAAAGCTGAAAAAATGGTATCGAGATTTTCCCGGGATATGCCGATACCCGTATCCATCACATGAAAGCACAGGGTGGACAGGTTTTTATCTTCTTTTAACAGGATTGCATGGATAAATACCTCTCCTTTAGATGTGAATTTGATGGCATTGCTGGTCAGGTTTATTAAAATCTGGCGGATTCTCACAAAATCACCTATCAGAACTTCCGGAATCTTATGATCCGAGCCGATGATCAGCTCAATTCCCTTGTCATCAGCCTGACGGGCAAAGATATCAGCCAGGTCTTCAAGGATATCTGCCGGCCGGAAATTTTTCTTCTCGATTTCAAGTTTCCCGGCTTCGATTTTGGAAAAATCCAGAATATCGTTTATAATTTCAAGGAGAATGGTTGACGATGTTTTTATCCGGTTGATATAGTCTGTCTGTTCCATGGTCAAAGAAGTTCTGAGCGCAAGGGCGGTATAGCCGAAAATGGCATTCATCGGGGTCCGGATTTCATGGGACATATTGGCAAGGAACATGGACTTGGCCTTGGTTGCCGATTCTGCCTGCTCCTTGGCAACAGCCAGTTCAGCCGTCCGTTCCCTGACACGCTCCTCAAGAAGGTCTCTGTGCTTTTTAAGTTCCTCCTCTGAGTCTTTGAGTTGTTTGTTGACGGCAGACAGGCTCCGGGTTCTTTCATCCACCTTTTTTTCGAGATGTTCGGTCAGCTCATAGAGTTGCAGATGGGTTCGAACCCGCGCCAGCACTTCTTCCGGCTCAAAGGGTTTGCTGATGAAATCGACTCCTCCGGCTTTAAACCCTTCAATTTTTTGCGCTGTCCCGGTAAGGGCACTGATAAAAATGACCGGGATTTTGCAACTGTGTTCATCTGCTTTTAAATGGCGGCAGACCTCATACCCGTCCATATCCGGCATTTTTATATCCAGCAGGATAAGGTCCGGCAACTCGGCCGCCACTGATCTTAAAGCCAGGCTGCCGCTTGAGGCGGGGCGTACGCGATACCCCTGCTCTTTTAGAATATCTGTCAGAACCTGCAGATTGGCCAGGGTATCGTCAACCACAAGGATATCCTGTCGATCTGAGTTTTTGGATTGATGCTCATTCATGATATGCATTTGCCTCAAGCAACCTCAAAAGACCTTCATAGTCAAGTTTCCCGGCAAGCCTTCCCAATGCACTGCCAACAGACGGATCATGCCTGTTGATCTTTTCGATCAGCAGAAGACATAGATCTGTGTCAAGCCTGACCGCAGCATCATTCAGCCGGCGGATCAGTTCTTCGGGCAGGGCCGCGAGTTGTTCCGGGTTTAATCGGACATCAAATTCGGCCGGTTCCGCTTCTTCCTGCTCTTTTTTATACACATAGTTCAGACCCAGGTGTTTTTTCATTACCCTGAAAATTTCTTCCTCACGAAACGGTTTATTCACGACATCATCACACCCGGCTGCCAGGATGGTTACCCGTTCCTCTGCCAGGGCATGGGCGGTCAGTGCTGCGATGATGACGGATTTACCGGTTTTGCTCTCTTTGATTAGCCGGGTGGCGGCAAGCCCGTCCATCACCGGCATGCGGACATCCATCCAGATAAAGTCCGGAAGAAACCGTTCAAATTTTTCAACAGCTTCCCTGCCGTTGGCTGCCTCTTGCACTTCAAACCCGGTTATTTCAAGAAGTCTGACCAGCAGTGCCCGGCTCTCCTCCATATCGTCAGCCACCAGGATACGGCAGCTTTTTTGGCCCGGCGCAAGCTTGACCACATTTTGCTCCATTGATGTTTTTCCTCTGAATTCCGACTCGCTGCCTTCCTTGACAGTGATCTCGAATCGAAAGGTGCTGCCTTTACCTTCCCGGCTGGTTACAGAGATATCTCCTCCCATCATGCAGACATAATCCCGGCTGATGGCAAGTCCAAGCCCTGTGCCGCTTTTTTTTGCCCTGCCGCCGGCTGTCTGCTCAAAATATATAAACAGCTTATCCAGTTCGTTTTCACAGATGCCGGTCCCTGTGTCTTCCACCTCGACCGCGAGACGCGCTCCCTCCAGTGTTTTATTTTTAACGGCCACCCGCATGATGATACGGCCTTGTTCGGTAAATTTGACCGCATTGCCCAGGATATTGATCAGCACCTGGCGCAGCATTTTTTCATCAGCGACCACATACCTTGGCAGCCGGCTTGTTCCGATTATTTCAAACTGCAGCCCTTTGGTCCTTGCGCCTGAGCCCAACATGCTTTCAAGATCTTCCAGCAACGCGTGGAGATCAAAGGTCGTGGCCTCCGGAACGCTCTGACCGGCCTCAATTTTGGATATTTCCAGCACATCATTGATCAATGCCAGAAGATGCTCGCCGCTGCGGTTAATGACAGCCAGAACCTCTTTATGTTCAGTCAAAAGCGAGTTGCTTCGCTGCATCAATTGTGAGTATCCCAGAATGGCATTCAGCGGTGTGCGCAGCTCGTGGCTCATATTGGCAAGAAAGGTGCTTTTGGCCCGGCTGGCCTTTTCAGCCGCATCTCTGGCAAGCTGAAGCTGGCGGGTGCGGATTTGTATGCGGTATTCCAGTTCGGCATTCAGGGTATGGAATTTCTCTTCGATCTGTTTGCGTGCAGTAATATCGTTTTTCACTGCAATAAAATGGGTGATTTCTCCTTCTTGATTTTTAACCGGGGTAATTGTTGCTTCTTCAGTATACAATGCCCCGTCCTTTCGGCGGTTCACTATTTCATTGCGCCATACATTCCCGGATAGAATGGTTTGCCAGAGATGTTTATAAAACGCTGCGTCATACACACCGGATTTAAGGATACGCAGATTCTGCCCGATGGCCTCTTCAAGGGCGTAACCTGTCAAAACGGTAAAGGCATGATTTGCCCAAAGGATGGTTCCGTCTTTATCGGTAATGAGGATACAATTGGCTGCGGCTTCCAATGCCAGGCTTTGCAGATGCAGACGCGCTTCTACCTGTTTTTGTTTCAGCTCGAGAGTTTTTTGTTCAGTTCTGATTTTCGATTCACGCAATTCCCGTTCAACCGCAGGAAGCAACCGCTGTAAATTATTCTTCATGATGTAATCCTGGGCCCCGTTTCTCATTGTTTCCACTGCAATGTCTTCTCCGATCGCACCTGAAATGACAATCAGCGGTATGTCCGTGCCGGATTCCTTTAAGACGGTTAATGCTTCTATCCCATTGAAGTTTGGCATTTGGTAATCGGAAAAAATGATGTCCCAAGGTTTTTCTTTGAGGCTGGCTTTCATCCCTTCGGCAGTTTCGACACGCTCATGTTCAATGTCGTAGCCGCCTTTTTTAATCTGATGCAGAATTAAAAGGACATCGTCTTCCGAATCTTCAATAAATAATATCTGCAGCACCGGTTTCATATATATAATTCTCTTTTTAACGGCGGACTCTCGTTAAGCAGCAGCCAATACAAACCAAGTTGCCTGACCGCCTCAGCAAATTGATTAAAATCGACCGGTTTACGGACATAACTGTTCACGCCCAGACTATATCCATCCATAATGTCTTGTTCGTGTTTCGATGAAGTCAGGATAACCACTGGAAGAAATTTTGTCCGTTCATTTGCACGAATCTGCTGCAGCACTTCAAACCCGTTGACCCTGGGAAGGTTGAGATCAAGCAAAACTATGGCCGGCAGGGTTGCAGGACCATGGCCTGAATAATTTCCAGTACCAAAAAGAAAATCCAGTGCCTCGGCCCCGTCGTTCACCACTGTAATCTCGTTCTTAATATTGTTCTTTTTTAATGCAAGAAGCGTCAGTTCAACATCATCAAGATTATCTTCCACCAATAAAATGGTTTTGGCTTCTATCATGATCCCCCTTATTAAATTGTGAAATAGAATACAGCCCCTTTTTCCACTTCCCCTTTTGCCCAGATCCGGCCTCTATGGCGATGGATGATCCGCTGCACCGTTGCCAGGCCCACACCGGTTCCGGGAAATTCCTTTGCCGAATGCAGCCGTTGAAAAGCCCCGAACAATTTGTCTGCATACTTCATTTCAAAACCGGCGCCGTCATCACGGATGAAATATACCAGGAACTCTTTTTGCTGCTGCAGGCCAAATTCGATTTGTGTCCTTGGATGTTTTGAGGTAAATTTCCATGCATTACCGATGAGATTTTCAAGAACGATACGCAAAAGCCGGGCATCTCCCTGTGCTTTGATTCCCTCATGAATAACAAACTCAACCTGACGTTCAGGAGAGGTCTTATGTAGATTATCAGCAATCTCCAATGCTATCCGGGTCAGGCTCACCTGCCCGATCATCATGTCACTGCGGCCGACACGCGAGAGAGCAAGCAGGTCATCGATAAGCTGTGCCATGCGCTGAGCAGCCGAACGTACGCGGTTAAGATAATTTTTCCCCTGTTCATCCATCCTGTCCTGATATTCTTCAAGGAGAATCTGGCTGAACCCGTCAATACCTCGTAATGGCGCCCTTAAATCATGGGAAACGGAGTAGGCAAAGGCTTCCAGTTCTTTGTTTGCAGTTTCCAATTGCGCAGTGCGGCCGGCAACCCGTTCCTCAAGCTCCTGATTCAGCTTCCGGAGATCTTTCTCTGTTTTTTTAAGGTCGGTAATGTCGGTAACCATCCCAAAGCTGCCTTTGAAATTTTGTTCCTCATTTAAAATCGGTGTGGCCGAAACCTGGGTCCATACGACTCGTCCGTTCTTATGGCGAAACCTGCGTTCGTAATGCTCTATCCTTCCATGGAATCGATTTTCCATTCTTCTCTGGTGATCGGGCACATCTTCCTCAAAAATAAAATCAGCCAACGGCCATCCGATTATTTCACCGGCCTGATAACCGATCATCTCCGCCATCCTGGAGTTCACAAATGTTGTTATAAGATCTTCTCCGGACATCCAGATGCCTTCATCGGCAGTGTCTACGATCCGCCGGTATTTTGCCTCGCTTTCCTGCAGATGCCGGTATGATAAAAAACCGGTCAGGGCATCGGTCAGCCGCTGGGCAATGCCCTGGAAAAGCCGCTCTTCCTCCTTTGTCCAGATCCGGGGGTAAGAACATTGATGCAATACGAGTTCCCACGGTTTTCCCACCTTGGGGTGTAAAGCCATGCAGAGTAAGGATTGACAGCCAAAGCGCTGCGCCACGTCAAAGGGTAAGGGATGTTCTGATCCAGGACCGAATTTAACCGGGCTGTCTGAAGCCGTCAATATTTGAAACTTTCGGGCAACTTCAGGGTCTATGGGCATATCAATCCCCAGGCTGCGTACACCGGGATATTCCGGACGGGTATGCTCCATGGGCACCTGCCATGAATCCGTCATGGGATCGCACGGATACACAAGACTTGCCCGGTCGCAATCAAAGATTAAAAACACGGTATTGAGCGCATCATCCATCATCTGTTCAAGATCATTTGTTCCCAGAATGGCTCGGTTGAATTGATCCATGCTTTGAAAAAACCGCAGATGGTCCGTCCGCTCCTTTTCCGCCTGTTTACGCTCCTGAAGCAATTTTTCAGACCGGATGCGTTTTTTTATTTCAATTAAAAGAAAAATACCCGCTATGATCATAACCAGGAGCATGCCAAGAGTTGCCGTCAGAATAATTTTCTGTTTAAAATATTGGTCTTTTGTCTGGTAAACAATTTTTTTTGACTCCCATTTGGCTAATATTTCCGTGTAGGTTCCATTGTCCTTAATTTCGGCAAGCGCCTTGTTGATATCAGCCAGCAGTTTGGTATTTCCCTTTTTCACTGCAATGGCAGAATTGGATTTATCAATCGCTTCCCCGGTAATTTTGATGTTTCTTAAGTTGTTTTCAGCGATCACGAATAATCCGACCCACCGGTCTACGACAACAGCATCTACTCCACCCCCCGCCAGCAGATGAAACCCGCTTATAATATCAGGAATGACCACTATTTTTATTAAAGGGTCCTGCTTAAGTATTTGAACCGGCAGCCCTTTTTCTTCCACACCCACCTGAAGTCCTCTTAAACCGGTACTATCAAAAACATCCATTCTGTCGGATGATGTAAATATGGAGAATTCCGATTCAAGGAGGGTATCTGAAAAATCATAAATTTTTTTACGTTCTTCTGAAGGATTGATTTGAAGCAAGGCATCGGCCTTTCCCTCAAGCACAAGCTGCTGAGCCTCGGACCAGTTCATATAATCCAGGCGAACTGGATGATTCATTCGATTTTTGATGGCCTCGGCAATATCCACAATAATACCGACGGCTTTGTCATCTTTCATATAAATCATGGGCGGCAGGGTTTTATTGCCGAGAAATAAAAGCAAAGGGTTTCTTAAATTTTTCCGGTCGACGGCCCTGGAAGGCTGGGAATAAACAGTTGCCGCATAGAACAAGATTAAAAAAAGACATGCTGTCAGGCTGATATTCTTATTCATTTTTTTGTTCCTGCCAAAATTTTCACCATCTTTTCGTTCTGATTAAAAGCAATAAAGATGCCACATCAGTCGCCGAATCAGGCCGTCAGGGGGAGATTATCACGGCAGCTCGTTTAGAAGACCAAGGTCTGTCTTCTGTTTTGGAACAGGTTGAAAAAAGGATACGGGTTATTTGTGCAAAGGTTAAGGACCAATTTGTCCCATTTTGGGATATGCTGTCCTAACAGGCTTATCAATAATAATTTCAATGAATTTCATCCGGAACACAGCAAATTGATGGTCTTTTTTGTCCCATTTTCGTTTTTCATCCTGGCTCCTGAATCCCCTGATCTCTCATGAATCCTGATTTTTCAGGCCTATGGTTCCATTTTATATATAAACGCAAACTTGGCACTGGTTGTGCATAATCCGTGTGACAGGGATAATATACTATATGATAAGGAGATTTAAAATGGCAATAATTAAATGGGACGACGGATTCAGCGTAAATGTGGCAAAAATAGATCAGCAGCATCAAAAGCTCATCCTGATGAACAATGAATTAAATGAGGCTATGGGCCAGGGAAAAGGTAAAGATGTTCTGGGCAGAATCGTGAACGGGTTAATCAGCTATACGGCCACGCATTTTAAAACCGAAGAGGATTATTTCAAGCAATTGGGTTACCCCGAAGCCGGCAGCCATATCAAGGAACATATTGCATTTGTAGAGAAGGTTACGGAATTTAAAGAAGGTTTTGAAAACGGGAAATTATCCTTATCCATCGAGGTCATGACCTTTCTGAGCAACTGGCTGCGCAACCATATCAAAGTTACTGACAAGAAATATTCCCGGTTTTTTAACCAGAAAGGGCTGAAATAAGAATAAAATGCAACCAGGCAAATAAAACGCCCATCACATCAATATTTTAATTTAATAAAAGGAGAAAAGCGATGAAATCTGTAATGTACTGTTTTTTGCTATGTAGTCTCTCACTTATGGTTTTTCTAACCGGCAGCAGTCAGGCAGCCGAATACAAGGCCAGTATCGCAAACATGCCGGGATACGCCGAAAGCACTGAAAAAGGGGTGCTGGTCGATTTTGTCAAAGCCATGTCCAAGGCATCCGGGACGCCGATTTCCATCGTGGTGGAACCTTTTGCAAGATCCATGAACAACGCCGTTGAAGCCAGGACCGCAGACTTCCACCTGCCCCTGATCGTGCCGCCGACACCTCCGCCAAACCATGATTTCTCCACAGCCGTCATTTTTCATGTCAATTTTACCCTTTATACCAATAAGGACTCCAAAGTCACCCGGGACAACCTGGACCAGTTCAAGATTGAAACCGACAATGCCCACATTGCCTATATCAAAGAAAAGACAACAGGCTCCAGCAGCCTTGAAAACAGCCTGAAAAAAGTTGATGCCGGACGCCTTGACGGATTTATTTTTGCTGATTTTGCCTGCGACCCGATTATCAAGACAGACAAACTGAAGAACATCAAACGAACCCTGTATCACCGGTTTGACGTCAAGATCGTCCTCCCAAAGGGTGGGAATGGAGGCCCTGTAGATAAATTTTTAACCGAAACCATTGAAAAGCTCAAAGCCAGTGGAGAGTTCGCTAAAATCATGGACTCCATTGATACTCCGTTCGATCCCTGGCAGCCCTATGAAATGGAATAATTACCAAATTATTTTGAAAGGCTGGTTATGGCTCTATATAAACTGAAAAACAGCAAGCTTGGTATAGGGGCAAGGACAGCAATCTTCTGTGGCTCACTGATTGCCGTCCTCCTGATTATAACAACGCTGATGATCCTGAATATGCAGCAGTCTCTGATGTTTTCCACTGCTGAGGTGACAAAGGAAAAAATTAACACAACGGTAACGGATTTTTCAGAAAAACAGAAAAAGGATCTCAAAGCCAGGTATCAGACCATTGGAGATATCCTGAACGGTGTTTGCGCAAAATATGTCTTTGATTTTGATGATCAGGCGCTCCGCAAGGTTTTGAAAAGTTTTATGACGCTTAACGATATCATTGCAATTCAGGTCATGGAAACCAAAGATAAATCTTTTGCCGCTGTCTGGGATGAAGGAGGCGCCGTCTCCGGTAAGGAGCTTCCCAAGAATCTGAAGCTTAACAAGGATTTTTCCGTTAAGGAAGAAGTCCATTACGACGGCAGATTACTGGGTGCTGTGGAAGTTTTCTATTCTGATGATCAGATCAAGAACCAGATCACAGCATCCGAACAAAAAACCAAGGCATCCCTTAAACAGTTCGAAGCCTTTGTGTCCAAAGAACTCAAAAGCGCTGTGATCAAACAAGCCGTCGCCATACTGGCGGTCATTATCATCCTGATTGTTGCCATCATGATTTCCATCAGGATACTGGTTATCACGCCGCTGAATTCCGCCACTGTTATTTTGAAAGAGATTGCCATGGGGGAAGGAGATTTGACCAAAACCCTCCCTGTTATTCGCCAGGATGAAATCGGTGAGCTTTCAAAATGGTTCAACGCCTTTATGGCCAGTCTAAAAGAGATGATCATCAGTATCCGGCGTGATGCCGGTACGGTCAGTGATTCTTCCACGGAAATGCTCAAGATATCGGATCATTTATCGGAAGGTGTGGAAGACCTGTCTAAAAGAGCTTTAAGCGTATCGGCAGCTTCTGAAGAAATGAGTTCAAATATGAAATCCGTGGCCTTATCCTCTGATGATGCCACGGCCAATGTCGGGACCATCGCGGCGGCAGCCGAACAGATGACCGCTACGATTAATGAAATTACCCGAAGTGCGGAAAACGCAAGGTCGGTTACCGAGGAAGCGGTGAGCCAGGCAAAGGTGTCCCTGGATCAGGTCGGGATGCTGGGAAAGGCTGCCATTGATATTGGCCATGTCATCGAAACCATCCAGGACATTTCCGAACAGGTCAATCTTCTGGCTCTCAATGCCACCATTGAAGCGGCCAGGGCCGGAGAGGCCGGTAAAGGGTTTGCCGTTGTGGCCGGAGAGATCAAGAGCCTTGCCGGCCAAACCGCTCAGGCATCTGCTTCCATCAAGGAAAAAATCAAAGTCATCCAGGTATCGACCCAGGATACGGTTCAGCAGATCAATTCCATCAGCAAGGTCATCTCTGAAGTCAATGATTCGGTCAGCACCATTGCCGGCGCCATAGAAGAACAGTCAGCAACGACCAAAGAAATATCTAATAATGTACAGCATATTTCCTCAGGCCTCGGCGTTATAAATGACAATATTTCCCAGAGTTCTTCGGTATCCGGACATATTGCCCGGGAAATTTCAGAAGTAACGGCTTCATCAGAGCAGATGAAAGACAACAGTATGAAGGTGACCGCAACTGCGAATTCTTTATCCAAGCTGGCCCACGGCCTTGAAGGATTTGTCGGTAAATTTAAGATCGAATAGTTTTTTTCCGTGCGAGAAAGGGCTGAAATAAGAATAAAATGCAGCAAAGCAAACCAGACGATGCCAAAAAAAAATATTCACTGCCTTTGAAATTATTTTTATTCATCGGTATTTTCTGGACTATTTTTATCGTTTTTTTATTGTCATGGGCCATCCGGAGCGGGGATAATATGATTCATACCAGGACTCTTACCCAGGCGCGTGCTTTTTTAAAACAGATCATTCTGACACGATATTGGAGCGCTATCCACGGCGGAGTATATGTTCCGGTCACAAAAGAGACCCAGCCCAATCCATATCTGGAAGTTCCCCATCGCGACGTCCATACCGAGGACGGACAATTGCTGACATTGGTAAACCCGGCATATATGACCCGGCAGATAGCCGAAATCGCCGACAGCAAAGGCAGTATCCATTTCCATATTACAAGCCTGAACCCGATACGGCCCGGCAATAATCCGGAAGACTGGGAAGCCTTTGCTCTCAGGAAATTTTTGTCTAATGAATCAGATGAATACTATGAATGGTGGCAACCCGATGAAAAAGAAGAAAAAACCTTCAGGTATATGGCGCCTCTGTGGACTGAGAAGGCTTGTCTAACCTGTCATTCAAAACAGGGATATGCCGAAGGTGATTTAAGGGGGGGAATCAGCGTCACGATTCCGGCGAATGGCATTTTATCCGAAAAGATGCTGAACCACCGGTTATTGGCCGGAAGTTTCTTTTTGATCTGGGCTGCCGGCCTGTCCGGGATTTTTTTCTCTTTCCGCTTGTCAAAATCCGAGTATATGAAAAGATCCCATCTGATTGAAGAACTTGAAACCGCTCTGAAAGATGTTAAAACTTTGGGCGGATTCATTCCGATTTGTGCCTCATGTAAGAAAATAAGAAATGACCAGGGGTATTGGGACAGGATTGAGCAATATATCGGCGATCATTCCGATGCAAAGCTCAGTCATGGAATCTGCCCCGATTGTATGCAAAAACTGTATCCTGAGTTTTGCGGGGAAGTGACCGGAAAAGAAAAGCCTGATAAAAGCAAGCCCCATGGCCGGCCCTGGTGGGATGAAGACCGGCTCCAGGCGTTTATAGAAAGTGAAAGGCGTTTCAGGGAATTAACGGAATTGCTGCCTGAAACAATTTTTGAAGCTGATTTACAGGGAGTTCTGACCTTTGCAAATCAAAAGGCATTTGATGTCTTCGGATTTACCCGTGATGATTTTGATGCAGGCATCCTTGCTTTTGATGTCATCAGTGAGAAAGACAGGGACCGGGCAAAAAAAAATCTTGAAAAAATCCTTCAGGGAGAAGCTGTTCAGGATAATGAACTTGAGATGAAGAAAAAAGATGACAGTGTTTTTCCCGGACTGGTAAGGATTTCGGCAATTGCCCGGGATAACGGGCCGGCCGGGTTCAGAGGGCTGGTAATGGATATTACTGAGAAAAAACGAACCCAGGAATTCCTCATTCAAAATGAAAAAATGATGTCCATCGGGGGTCTGGCTTCCGGGATTGCCCATGAAATGAACAATCCTTTGTCCGGTATTCTTCAGAATGCCCAGTTGATCTTTAATCGTTTGATTGGGAGTATTCCGGGAAATGAAAAAGCAGCCTGTGACTCGGGTACGGATATGGAATCCATAAAAGCTTATATCGAAAAACGAAAAATAGGCGAACTATTGGAAAATATAAGAATTTCAGCTATTCGGGCAACGGAAACGGTCCGGAGCATGCTGGATTTCGCACGGCAAAAACCCTTTGTTCCAAAGCCGGTTGACTTGTCCGTTGTAGTTGATGATACCTTCTTGCTTTTAAGGCAAAATCGCGATTTTAAATATATCCGGATGATAAAACAATTTGACCCTGATTTGCCGTATGTCCTGTGTGAAGGAAACCGGATATGCCAGGTCATTATGAATATTATCAATAACAGTATGGATGCGGCTTTGGAACAATGGGGAACAGTGAAGGATCTGGTTCTGTATGTCAGGCTGACCCATGAAAAGGGCAAGGTCAGGATGGAAATTGAAGATAATGGGCCGGGAATGGATGAAGAGGTCCAGAGACACATTTTTGAACCTTTTTTTACTACAAAAGAGCCTGGCAAGGGAACAGGGCTCGGGTTATCCATTGCTTATTTCCTTATTGTCGATCTTCATAAGGGAAAGATAGAGGTTCAATCAACACCGGGGCAAGGGACTACATTTATTGTCACACTCCCTGTTGAACCCAGTCACTGACCTGTTTTACCGGGATCTAAACAGATATATATTTATGATTGCAGGTTAATATTTACTCTGATTCAAAATTATACTTTCGTATA
Organism: Desulfobacterales bacterium RIFOXYA12_FULL_46_15; assembly: GCA_001799395.1. Classification (GTDB taxonomy): domain Bacteria; phylum Desulfobacterota; class Desulfobacteria; order Desulfobacterales; family Desulfobacteraceae; genus Desulfobacula. The sequence goes on from MGTJ01000219.1 coordinate 22,774, forward strand.
ATTTACAATAAAAAAAATAGGTTATAAAATCTTCTCCCAGATACTGATACTAGTTCCGTACAAATGTAATATTTTCAGTTCACCACAGGTAAACCAGCAAAATTGAACAGGAGATGCCATGAAATTTATCAGAGTAAACATGACCGATAAGTCGGTCCAAAATGAAGAAGTGCCCGAAAAATATCTGGGATTAGGGGGACGGGGGCTGACCTCAATAATGATCAATCATGAGGTGCCCGGGACATGTGATCCTTTGGGTCCGGAGAATCTGCTTATTTTTGCACCAGGCTCCCTGAGCGGCACTCCTTTGGTTAATACCAGCCGTATTTCGGTTGGTGCCAAAAGCCCCTTCACAGGAACGATCAAGGAAAGCAATGCAGGAGGGAGCATTGCAGCAGATCTCGGGCGCCTGGGAATTACAGCGGTTATTGTAGAAGGCAAACCTGAAGAAAATGATTTGAGTTTTTTGAAAATCGACGCAAAGGGTCATGCACAACTCATTGCGGCAAACGATTACAGGGGCATGCGCACTTATGAATGTGTGGCATCAATTAAAAAAGAATACGGCCAGAACCAGACCGTCATGTGCATTGGACCGGCAGGTGAACAATTAATGCCGATTGCATCCATTCAGGCAACTGATGTTGATGGCCGCCCCTGCCGGGCGGCAGGCCGTGGCGGCCTTGGTGCGGTCATGGGGGCCAAGGGATTGAAAGCCCTGATTGTTGACCCGTCAGGCAAAGATGCTGATGCCATTGCTGATCCGGATGCATTTAAAGAAGCCGGGAAAGCGTTTGCCAGAGTGATCAAGGCCGACCATATGGCAGGGCAGGTCATGCCGGCTTTCGGAACAGCCGCATTAGTGGCTCCTGTCAACAGCCTGGGAGCGTTTCCCTGTTTTAATGCCAGAAAAGGTGTCATGGAGGGATGGGAAAAAATCAGCGGTGAAGCAATGGCCGAAATAATCAAAAAACGAGGCGGGAAAACCACCCATATGGGGTGTTCACAGTGCATTATTCATTGTTCCAACGAATATGTGGATGATCAGGGAAAATATATCACAAGCTCTCTTGAATATGAAACGATCTGGGCATCCGGGGGGATGACCGGCATTGATGATCTGGATACCATTGCACGTTTTGATTTCATGTGTGATGATATCGGCATCGACACCATGAATGCGGGTGTGGGTATCGCTATTGCCATGGATTCCGGATACAGGTCCTTCGGAGACAAAGAAGCCCTTCTCGAAATGCTGGAAGAAATTGCAAAGGGCAGCGAAATAGGGAAAGTATTTGGCCGGGGGCCTGAGGCTGTCGGCAGACATTTTAACAATGATCATGTTCCTGCGGTCAAGGGCCAGAGCATAGCTGCATACGATCCAAGGGGGATGAAAGGCAACGGTGTAACCTTTGCCACCTCACCCATGGGTGCTGATCATACAGCCGGTAATGTTGTGGGCGAATACCTTACAAACAAACTGGACCCACTTGCCAAAAAAGGCCAGGCAGCCGCTTCAAAAAATCTTCAGGTTGCCATGGCAGCCGTCGATTGTACAGGGTTATGTTTTATGGCAGCCACTGTACTGGAGAATCCTGAAGCCGGCATTGCTTTTTTAAAGGCGATAAATGCTAAATTCGGTACTGATTTCGGACCTGATGCCATTCCTGAAATGGGTATCCGTGTGCTGAAGGCAGAAAGGGAATTTAATAAAAAAGCCGGATTTACCGCCAAAGATGACCGGTTGCCCCGGTTTTTCTATGAGGAGCCCCTTTCCCCCCATAATACTGTTTTTGATATTGGTGACGATGAACTGGATGCTGTCCATTCATGGTCCTGATCGGAGGTTGTATGGGTAATAATATTTTTGAGGATCATTATATAAAGGCAGGTAGCGTAAACACCCGGTATTGGTCGGCAGGGGAAAAGGGATCAGCGCTAATCCTTCTTCACGGGGTCGGCTGCAGTATAGAATTCTGGGAAAGCAACATTGCAGCCCTGGCACAGGCTCACCGTGTCTTTGCAGTCGATATAACCGGGTTTGGCCGGACCGATAAGCCTGATGTGGACTATACGTTTCAGATGATGGCTGATTTTGTTCTCGACTTCATGAATGCGGCAGATATTGAAAAAGCCACCCTTGTGGGAAACTCCATGGGTGGAGGGATTTCCATAACGGTTGCTGCAAAGGCCCCCGAACGTGTGGAAAAGCTTGTTCTCGTGGCCCCTGTCGGGCTGGGCAGGGGGTTGTCTCCCGTGATGCGTCTGATGACCCTTCCTGTGATCGGGAATGTGCTGACAAAACCGGGTAGGCAAGGGGTGGTGCGGCAGATGCAGTTGTGTCTGTATGATCCTTCAAGGGCAGGGGAGGATTTGATCGACCGGGTATCTGAGATCTGCATGGTCCCCGGCAACCAGCGCAGCTTTTTGTCTCTTTTGCGTGAAACGGGAAACATAACCGGTGTGAAGAAAGGAATTATTTCCGGCTTTCAGGAACATCTTAAAAAAATCCGGCTGCCCATATTAATGATATGGGGCCGGCAGGACCGTATTCTTCCCGTTTCCGACGGAGAAGCGGCATTGGGGAAAATGGCCGGCGCAAGACTTCACATCATGGATCAGGCAGGCCATTTTCCGCAGATCGACAAACCCGGAGAGTTCAACTCGGTTGTGCTCGATTTTTTGTCAGAGGCATCGGCAAGGGCATAGATTTTTTTGATTCTGTCAAAATGGTGCCTTTTATATAATACGCAGGCAGAGCACAGGATCAGTCCGCGAATGGTTGTCAAGCGTATCTGAAAATCCGGCTTGTTCCATGAAATCGGCTCCCATCCTTTGTCGCAAACCTTGATTTCTGATAAGGGCAGGGGGTCAGGTATTGCATCTGCCCAGCACCTTATTACAGATATTTATGCCCTGAATGGCGTCCCTGGCCCAATAATCTGCATTTGAATACGCAAGAATGTGTTCATCGATACAATTGCCCCCGATCAGGACAGGAGCTTTATGTTCTGCAAAATGTTCATGAAGCAGTTCCACGGTTGTTTTGAGTTCCGGCAGGGCAGAGGTCAGCATACAGCTCAGGCCGATCAGGCCGGGCTTGATTTTGACAGCAGTTTCAAGAAAATGTTCCGGGCTTACGTCCACTCCTATATCCTCCACATGATATCCTTCGCACCTGACCAGGATGGCAAACAGGTTTTTTCCAAGATTGTGGATATCACCGCTGATGGTCCCGAGAAGGATTGTGCCGTGATCGGGTTCAGCCTGTTTTTGCACAAAATTTGCCTTTAACAATTCGTTTGTCCTGCGCATCAGCTCGCCTGCCATAATCAAGCCGGAGATAAAATAGCAGCCGGATTCGAATCTTTTGCCGACCTCCCGCATGGCCAGAAGACAATATTCCATGACTTTGACTGGTTTCCATCCCGAGGCCAGCATGTTCTTGATTTCAAGCAAAGCCTGTTCTTCTTTAAGATCAGCAATCAAATCCGTCAGGTGCCTGCCCTGCCGGATGTCGTCCCTGCCAGGTTCGTGGCAACATGGTTCAGTCATTCCATACCCCCATCCTGCAAATAAGCGGCATCTGATCCGGAGCTATCAGAAACCATCCATATGCTGACGGTAAATCGTCAAAAGAAAAATAAGTATGCGTCAATTTAAAAACATTTTTCCCTTTTTCCAATTGCAGAAGGTCGGCCTCTCTCTGGTTCAGGGATGCCGGCAGAAGCTGCAGCCGGGCTTTTTTAAAACTGGAGACATTGCTTTCAAGCAAAAGACCGGTCAGCACATCCGTGTCAAGCATGGTTTCTACAAAAGGGGATTTTGCATCGGCACGGGCATAACCGGTGTGGAAGATGATGGGCGTTTTGCTCAAGAGAATCAGCCGTTCAACAACAATGACATTGCTTCCGGCCTCAAGCTGCAATATGTCCGTAAGATCGCCGGACGCAGGCCTGACACTTGCATCGATAATGCTGGATTCAAGTCTGTCTTTTTTTATAAAGAGCCGGCGCAGGGTATCCAGCCCAAAACTGCTGGAGGTAAACTGCAATTGCCTTACAAAGGTGCCGCGCCCCTGAATCCGGTCTATCAGCCCTTCTTCATGAAGGATACCAATGGCCTGGCGGGCCGTCATGGCACTTATGCCGAAATTCTTTGCAATGGCCGATTCCGACGGCAGGCGGGAACCGGACGTATAGACATTGCCGGCAATGCGCTGCCGGAGTATTTGAGCCAGCTGAACATAGGCAGGAACATAGTTTTTCTTATCTATCTTCTCGTCTTCATGAAAATGGGCCCCAGGTTCCGGTGGTGCGGGA
>MGTJ01000220.1 GCA_001799395.1 Desulfobacterales bacterium RIFOXYA12_FULL_46_15
CAAATGGCTGCAACCATCAATCCATTCATAATATCTGGGATAAAATACAATACAAAGGGAATCCAGGTCTCCCCACAGAATTCTTTTTTCAATTTCATTTCTGATCATTTTTTCTCTCTGAAATTTGGTATCCTGATATGTTTTTGGGATATGTTTTTGACATCCGGGCTACAGTATCCAATATGGCCTGCATGCCATATTGGTCTGCCAGGGATTCCAATCCGATATTAATCTCTTCCGGATTTGCCTCATTTTCCGTCATTGTTGTTTCCCTTTCTTCATAAATCAATGCCCCGCTTCCGCATACGGTTACACACCAGGGTGTTTCCAGCGGCGTGTCGGATTCACACATATCACATCTTAAAGAGAGGTGGGAAGAGGGATCTTTGAAATATCCCCTGGAAGGACAGGCAACCCTACAGAAACCGCACTCCCGGTATTCTTTTGATCCAATGGTATAGGTATACCGGCCCGTACATTCGGCAGGGGTATAAAACCCTGCCCGTACAGGGACGTAGACATCCTTGAGTTCATCTATCATCACCCGGATGCGGGACCCGGCCGGATTGGCGCTGCCGTACCTGGGCCGGGCGTGGAATGCCGAACATGCCAGTTCACATGCGCGGCAACCGGTACATTTATCAATATCAACTCTGATCTGTTTGACTATTTTTGTTTTGATTTTTTCTTCCACAGCCGTGTCCCCCTATTCTGCATCTTCTTTTGCCAAAGGCAGCATTTCATTTTCAGTCAGGATTCCTCTTTTCAAAAAATCTTCACTCACAAAACCAAGGCCCAGTTCATCCAGCTTATTTTTGGTGGGAATCCCCTCATTGTTCCACCCCTTGAATTCATAATAGGCATCCAGCATCTTTTTTTCCATTTCAGGATCTCTTTTTTTCCAGTGATCCTCGGGAGGTTTTTCATCTGCCCTTCTCAGGCCTTTTCTGATATTGATGGCCCGGATCAGATTCCGGTTCCTGGCCGCTTTTTTCCATAACGAATCCGGGTCAAGATCTATTCCGGCGGCAAGGGAGATGAATGTGGGAAGGTTAAATATATGATAGGGCGGCCTTCCGCCAAACTGGCCCCTGAAGGATGACAGCCATGCGCAGGTTCCGATACTGTCATCAATATAATGCATGACCTCGTTCCAGTCACAGATATTGACGCAGGCTTCAATGGAGGGATGGGTCTGGGGTTCCCATTCCATATACCATTTTTTAAACCGCTCTGGTGCAGCTTCCCAGTTATCCACAAATTTTCTGCGTTCCTCCTTATCCGGAATGGCAACCTGGGGGTAGGACCCTTCGATCTGAGTGATATTCATTTTTTCACCCGTGGCATACATCAGAAAATACGGGAAATTGACCATACCCAGTTTCAGCGGCACCTGTTCAAATTTTTTCATGGAATTGTGATCAAAGGCTTCCGCTCCTTTGCCGATTTGCCGGGCGGCATGGTAAACGCCGTTGGCCAGGGCATCCCCGATCCCTTCCCGCCGGACTATTTTTTCGACCAGGTAGAAAAACCTTTCCCTGGCGGTTTTTGGAAATCCGGGCAGATCCGCATCCGTCAGGATACCGGCTTCATAAAGTTCAACGGCAAAGGCCAGTACCTGGGGTGTTGAAAATCCGTCCAGCCCGTATTGCTGGGTAACCCCGAGAATATCATAATTAAAATCCAGCTCTTCAAACGCTGCCATGGCATAGGTCAGTTTGCTGTAGCATTTCTGGAAATAGGTAGGCCGGCCCGGGTAACTGACGGATTGATGGCAATCCTTGGGGCAGTTATAACAACCTGTCCAGCGGTTCCGGACTTGATCACTCAGGGCCTTCCACCTTATTTCTTTTTCCTTGTTCCAATACCCTTTGATCCGTTTGCGCGCATTTCCCCATGCAAAATTATCCACATGAAAGGCTTCATCATCTTCATGGGACATGGGATCGCCGCAATCCTTCCTGTCATGGATCTGTTTGTACATGGGGCCGATAAGCTCAAACAGCGCTTTGGGCCGGGCAATATGGATATTCTTTGTCCCCCGGACAACAATGGCTTTGATTCTTTTATCCCCCATGATCACCCCTACCCCGCGGGAGGCACTGGAATTGGCATGCTCGATGGTTGCCATATAGACCCTGTTCTCACCGGCCAGTCCAATGGCAGCCACTTGGGCTTCCGGCAGTTTCAGTTCCTGTTTCAATAAATGAGCTGTTTCCAGGGCACCTTTTCCCTTCAGATGGCCGGCATCCCTCAATTCCACCGTATCATTATGAATATACAGATACATGAGGTCCCTGGCTTTGCCACGGAAAATGATCTTATCATAGCCGGCATGTTTCAGCTCAGGCCCGAAAAACCCCCCGAACAATGAATGTGAATACCGGCCGGTCTGGGGAGAAAAAGTATCAACAGAGGTGCGGTTGGCTCCGATCACCGGAGTTCCGTTTAAAAGGCCTGCACTGAATATTAAAAGATTATCAGGAGAAAACGGTTCAACTTCAGGCCTGACCCTGTCCCATAATATCTTTCCGGCAGTCCCCTGCCCTCCCAGATAAAATTCGGTCCATTTGGGATCAGTTGCTTCTCTTTCAATGTTTCCCCGGGTCAGATCAATTTCCAGGTTAAACCCTGCCTCTGCATACCTCATTTTTTTCTCCTTCTCTATGCCCATCCATTTTGTGAGTGAAGGGGTCTGCCTTGCCATCAAAGACCCTATATATAATGGATATGTATTTCATAATGTGAAATATTATTTTTTATTTTCTATCACCCTGAAAATAGCCTTGTCAAGTGTAAATATACTCATTTTAACAATAGGATATAGAATTTTTTCCTTGATTGACAATTTTTTATTGATTTATAAAAAATGCCATTATATATAAATCATATTCATATTATGAAATTATTTTTTAAAGGGGTCATAAATGGAAAATTTCGAATCACTGACTGTGGGAGGAATTTTAGAGACAGGTGCCAAAGCAGTTCCGAAAAAAATTGCCGTTGTGTATGGCAATCAGAGAAAAACCTATCAGGAACTCAATGAAATGGCGGATGCCCTGGCCGCCAGCCTCTCTGGACTGGGGTTTAGAAAGGGAGACCGGGTGGCTGTCTACATGAAAAGTTCCATCGAGTTTGTAACTGCTTTTTATGCCCTCCAAAAACTAGGTGTTATCGTTGCCTGGGTCAATCCTCTGTATAGAAAATCCGAAGCACGGTTTATTCTCAGCAATTCAGGGGCCAGGGGGGTATTTGTCTTCAGGGAATGGGGCGGGTATGATTACCTGGATGCCATTTCTTCCATAAAGGATGATTTACCGGCCCTTGAACATATTATTGTTGCAGGGGAAGAAACAGGAAAAGATTTTTTACGGTTTCAGGACCTGGTTCATCCAAACCCGGAAATAGAATTCATCCCCCCGTCCCTGGATTCCAAAACCGATCTGGCCATGCTGATTTATACGTCCGGCACCACCGGAAATCCTAAGGGGGCTATGATCACCCATTACCAGGCCATCCGGGCGGGACGGGAATATACCCGGGGGGTTGACGCAATGCCCGAAGACATCTTTATCGGCGTTTTGCCCATGAGCCACTCCTATGGGTGCGGTGCCACCCTGATTCAGCCGCTGCTGATCCGCTCAACCGTAGTCCTCATGGATACATTTGATTCTGAAGAAGCCTTTAAATTAATTGAAAAAGAAAAAGTCACACTTCAATTTGCGTCTCCGGTTCACTATATCCTTGAATTGAATCATCCCAACAGGAAAAATTATGATTTAAGTTCATTAAGGGCCGGCCTTATTGCAGGCCAGCCTGCACCTGAGGGTCTGATTACCCGTGCGGAAAAGGAAATGGGAGTATACCTGACCTCTTTCTGGGGGGCCTCGGAAGTAGGACCCGGAGTGGGAGTCATCTGTTCTTATCCTTCACCCCTGGACATCCGGGAAAAATATATCGGCAAGCCGGTGGAGGGGACAAAGGTCAGGGTTGCAGACTCCGTCACCCGGGAGGAGGTCCCGGACAATACCATCGGTGAACTCACCCTTTCGGGCTGGCATGTGCTTAAGGGATACTGGAATAATCCTGAAGAAACCCGTAAGCAGATTGTGGACGGATGGCTTTTTACAGGAGATCTGGTATCCAAAGATGAAAACGGGTATTACAGGATCTACGGCCGGAATAAAGATTTGATCAATCGGGGAGGTTACAAAATTTATCCCTGTGAGCTGGAATCCATGATCATTGAACACCCCAGGATCGACCAGGTCTGTGTTGTGGCAACACCCAATCCGGTTCTGGGTGAAAATATATGCGTTTGCGTCATCCCGGCAAATGGCTCAACCATAAGCCTGAATGAAATCAGGGAAAGCCTTAAGGGGAAAATCGCCTCCAACAAACTGCCCAACGAACTCTGTATCATGAAAGATTTTCCAAAACTCTCAGGAGGTGTTAAATTAAAAAAATTCGGGCAGGGGGGAGTGGCAGACCTTGCCTTACAGGATACCAACCGTGAATATTATCACAGATAAGGGCCAAATCAATTCAAAAACCGGAAAAAGAGTCAATGTTCTGTTTAAGAGGAATTCCGGCTGAAAAGAATATACAGGAGATATCTAAATGGAAAAAAATATACTGAGAGATGGGGAAGTCCTTACGGATTGCACACTATGTTATCACAGTTGCGGAACCCGGGTTACAATCAAAGACGGCAAGGCTGTAAAGGTGGAGGGCTTAAAATCCCACCCGATCAATAACGGGGAACTGTGTCCTAAGGGAGAAGAGGCTTTAAACCATATTTACAGCCCGGACCGGTTAAAATACCCCATGAAAAAGGTGAATGGCAAATTTGAACGAATCGGCTGGGACCAGGCCCTGGACGAAATCGCCGATAAATTAAACCGCTTGAAAAAGCAGTTCGGACCGCAGGTTCTCGGTGTTTTCAGCGGTTCCATCGGGGTTGAGAATCTGGAAATGGCAGGGCTGACCCAAAGATTCAAAGCTGCCTTTGGATCACCCAATTTCTTTTCAGTGGAAAGCGTCTGCTACCGGATGCGGATCAGGACCCGTCAAATCACGTTTGGGAAATATCCGACCGAAGAATTGGATTCAAATCTCTATCTGCTCTGGGGCCATAATCCAGAGGCATCTGATTTCCCATTAAAACTGGCCCTGGAACGGAATTTAAAAAAAGGCGCCAAACTGGTCGTGATCGATCCAAGACGGATTCCCCTGGCCGACCAGGCCGAGATGTATCTTCGGATCAGGCCGGGAACCGATGGAGCCCTGGCCCTGGCCATGATTCACGTGATTATTGATGAAAAACTTTTTGATAAAGACTTTATCGAATCCCATACTTTGGGGTTCGATAAATTGATCAGCCATATCAAGCCCTATACACCGGAATGGGCCGAAGACATTACCTGGGTTCCGGCCGGCCAGACCCGGAAGCTGGCCCGTTTGTTTGCAACCACAAAGGGGGCTGGAATCTACCAGGGAACCTGTACCCAGGACCAGACAGCCAACGGTACCCAAAGCAGCCGGGCTTTTTGTGTCCTGCAAACAATTACCGGGAATATAAATGTCCCCGGAGGCTGGACCATCAGCCCAAGGCTTGCATTTGGAAATGTCGGCCTCAAAGTCCAGGGGGTACCCATCGGCGCTGACCAGTTCCCCTTATTCTTTGAAGTCTGGGGCAGGAAAAGCCCCTATGGCGTTGTTACCGTGGTGCCGGAGAGCATCCCGGATAAACTGAAAGCCTTTTATGTGGTCGGCGGCAACCCCCTGATCTCCATGCCGGACAGCAATACGTTCAGGGAAGCCTTCAGAAAACTGGATCTCCTGGTGGTTCATGATATGGTCATGACCGAAACTGCACAGGAAGCCCATTATATTTTGCCGGCAACTTCCCATCTTGAAAAATGGGGAGTTGCATACACCTATAATGTCTGCCATTGCATCCCGTTCCTGATGCTCCGCAAAAAATGCATCGAACCCCTGTATGAAAGCCGGTCCGAATGGTGGGTCTATACCGAACTGGCAAAGAGGCTCGGCATGGAAGAATTATTCCCATGGAAATCAGAGGAAGAATTTGTGGATTTTGAACTCGGTCCTTCCGGGGTGTCCTTTGACTATCTCTTAAACGAAAAACCCGGGGGAGACTATTACCAACAAAAAGAATACACGCTTGACAAGGGGTCGTTCCCGACTCCGTCCAATAAAATCGAGATCTATAGCGATGCCCTGGCACATGTCGGTTTTGATGCCCTGCCCACTTATAAGGAACCGCTTAGAAGCCGGTTCAGCGCTGAAAAGGAATTTTTAGACAAATACCCCCTGATCCTGGGTACCGGCAATCGGAATTATTATTTTACCCATAGCCAGCACCGGAATGTTGAGGCCTTGAGGGAAAAATCAGCCGGGCCTGAAGCGGAAATAGGGCCTAAAACCGCTCAAACCTATGATATCAAAAATGGGGATGCCGTCATTGTCACAACCAACCGGGGCCAGGTCTTCATGAAAGCCAGGGTTGATGAACGGGTCGCAGAAGGTGTGGTATTTGTTCCTCACGGCTGGCCAAAAGAAGCAAATGCCAATCTTCTGACCGATGTGGAATGCCGGGAATGCATCATGGGATATCCTGATCAGAAATCGCTCCAGTGCAATATCCGGAAAAACTGATAAGGAAGCTTAAAAAAAATGGATGACACTAAAAAACAAGATAGTGCCGGTATATACCGGGTTCAGGTTCTGGACAGGGCACTGGATATCCTTGAGTGTTTCAATTTCCAGAACAGGGAACTTGGGTTATCTCAAATCGCAAAAACAACCGGTTTGAATATGACCACAGCCAAAAGGCTGATTTCCAACCTCACGGATCGGGGCTATCTGATTCATGACCCCCAGTCCAAACATTACCAATTGGGAATGCGGCTGTTTGAACTAGGCGGGATTGTTTTTTCCTCCTTCTCCCTGACCAAGGCGGCTGCAAAGGGGATGACCCGGCTTCAGGATGAAACAGGCCTGACCATTCTTTTAGGAACCAATATTGATGATCAACTGGTCTATATTGACAAACGCAAAGGCCGCGGGATGATTCGTATCTCATCAGATATAGGCTGGCGAAGGCCTTTGCATTACGGCATGCTGGGAATGGTTTTGCTGGCCTTTGCCACACCTGGGAAACTGGAACATATATTGGAAACAAATCCCCTGGAAGCTCACACCCCTCACTCGATTACCGACCGGGATGCCTTCAGCATGCGCCTGGAGGAAATCCGAAAAAACGGTTATGTTGTGGAAAAGGAAGAGGCGGTTGAGGGAATCATCGGTATTGCAGCTCCCATCCGGGATTATTCAAGACGGGTGGTCGCTGCAGTGGGGGCTGCATTGCCCATGAGCCAGGGGAATAAAAAAGAAATCCAGCAGATTGTGAGCTTATTGGAGCGGTCTGCAAAGGAAATCTCCGAAAATCTGGGCTATTTAAAAATCTAACTGTACCAGGTTTGATTTTTTTTATATTGACAGGGAGAATATGACATTCTATATTAAAAACAATCGTTTTATATGGAGAACCATTACGTATTGATAAAGTCTTCAAATATACCACCAGGCTGAACCCAAAGTCGATGGCAAGCGCTATCGGGTTTTTTTGTTAACTGCAGGATAATCATTAATAGATCAAAGAAGGAGGATTTGCGATGAAACAAAAAGCTTTATTAACAGTGATAGGGGTATTATTCTTAAGTTTTATATTCACTGTTTTGCCGTTTGGTGGTGCTCAAGCTAAAACGATTGAATTGAAAATCAGCAATTATTTTCCCCCGCCCTCGGGCCAATCCAAGATCATGGTTCAATTCATTCAGGAACTCGAAGCCCGGACCGGCGGACAGGTCAAAGTCAAATATTTTGACGGCGGCTCCCTGCTGAAGGCTCCTGCCACCATCAAAGGCGTGGAAACAGGAATCGCCGATATCGGCTTGTCCCACATTGAATATACTGCCGGCCGGTTTCCCGTCATGGAAGCCTGTGAATTACCGCTTGGTTTTGCCACCGGCTGGGTTGCCAATCAGATAATGAATGATTTTTTTAATAAATTCAAACCCAAGGAATTTGATAAATTTAAAATCCTCTGGTGGCACGCAAATTCACCCAGTGTATTGATTACCACAAAGCCGGTGCGTAATATCGAAGACTTAAAGGGTATGATCATCCGTGCACCCGGAGTCATGGGTGATATTATTCAGGCCACAGGCGCTACTGCAGCCCCCACACCGGTATCAGAAACCTATGACGCCATCTCCAAAGGAGTTGTCAACGGTGTTTTTACACCGTTTGAAACCCTTAGAACCTTTAAATTTGCCGAAGTAGCCAAGTTTGTAACAGTAGCAAGCCCCATCAATACATCCTATCCTTTCTTTATCGCCATGGCCAAAGAAAAATATGATTCACTGCCGGCAGATGTGAAAAATATTTTGGATACTTTGTCCGGCCAATACCGTGAAAGAATGGCTTTGATGTGGAATGCCATTGAATTTCCAGGCAAAAACTTCGGCAAGGAAATGGGTGTTGAATATATCGAACTCAGCAGTGAAGAAGAAGCCAAATTCCAGACGGCTGCCGACAAAGTTGTTGAAGATTATGTCAAAAAAATGATCGGCAACGGATTTCCCGAGGATGAAATCCGCGGATGGTTGAAATACTTGAAAGAACGTTCAGCCGAACTATTGGAACTGCAAAAATTTTACCAGGTCAAATCTACTGTGGGTCCTTCTGAAGTAAGGTAGGCAAAAACCCATTTCCCTTACCCGGCATCAATCCCATGATCGGATAGACAGATTGATGCCGGGTGACCGGTCTGTCTGTTTTTGATTCGTGCATGATATTTGATGTAATGAGATGAAGGAATACTGAAATAACAAATTTGAAAAAATGGATTAATTTTATGACATTTCTTGACAAGTTTGAAAAATTCAATCGAAAAATCAGTATGAGCATGGAATGGGTGGGAGTGGCTGCCTTGTTTCTGATGATGATCATCACGACCGTGGATGTCATTGGCGCCAAGGTATTTCTGAAGCCGGTTTTCGGTGCTTTAGATATTATGGCCATAGCCCAGTTGCTGGCCATGAGCTTTGCTGTATCTGCAACCCTTATCCTCGGCCGGCATGTACAGGTCGAATTTTTTGTAATGCTGCTGCCTGACAAGGCTGTAGCCATTATTGACTGCATTGTCAATGCATTAGGATTCCTCCTTTTTGTACTCATTATCTGGAGGCTTTTTGCTTTCGGTCATGATCTCAATATTGACGGGGAGGTCAGTTCAACAGCCCGGATTCCGCTCTATCCATTTGCATACGGGGCTGCTGTTGCATGTATCCCGGCTTGTCTATCCTATCTTTACATGTTTATTGATTCCATAAAAAAGGTTATTAAAAAATGAGTCCTGAAATAGTCGGCATTATAGGTATCGTTTTATTATTGTCCCTTTTTTTTCTCAGAATGCCTGTGGCTTTTACCATGGCGCTCGTGGGATTTATCGGGTTTGCCTATTTAAACGGTATACAATCTGCCATGGCAATACTCGCGCAGGATATTTATGAGACCTTGTCTTCTTATCCCTTGTCGGTGATCCCCATGTTCATCCTGATGGGGTCCTTTGCCTTTGCTTCGGGTATCAGTGAAAGGCTTTATCAAACATGCTATACCTGGTTCGGACACATACGGGGAGGGCTCACCGTTGCCACAGTAGTCGCCTGTTCCGGTTTTTCCGCCATCTCCGGGTCCACGGCAGCGACAGCTGCGACCATGGGCAAGATAGCCTTGCCGGAAATGAAAAAATACGGATATGATGATAAACTGGCAACCGGCACTGTTGCTTCAGCCGGCACTCTTGGGATTCTGATCCCTCCCAGCACAGTTCTCATTGTATATGGCATATTGACTGAAGAATCCATTGGCAAGCTCTTTGTTGCCGGCATCTTGCCCGGACTGCTGCTCACCCTTTTTTTTGTCATCACGGTCATCCTGATCTGCTGGAAAAATCCGCAGTTCGGTCCTCCGGGACCCAAGACCGGTTTTATGGAAAAAATAATATCCCTGTCCGGGATCATTGAAGCCATCATTCTTTTTATATTGACCATCGGCGGTCTTTTTCTCGGCTGGTTCAGCCCGACTCAGGCCGGTGCCATCGGCGCTGCCGGCGCCCTGATGATAGGTATTGTGAGGCGTAAGCTGACCTTTAAAAAACTATTCGATTCCACCCGGGATGGGCTGAGAACAGCCTGTATGGTGATGTTTATTATCACCGGTGCAACGGTATTCGGACATTTTCTGGCCATTTCAAACATCCCTTTTGCCCTGGCGGAATGGGTCGGCAACCTTCCCATACCCCCCATGGCCGTCATGATGGTCATGATCGGCATCTATTTTATAGGCGGCTTCTTTATGGATTCCATGGCCTTGATCGTTGTGACAATTCCTATTTTTTTCCCTGTTGTTGTCAAACTTGGTTTTGACCCTATCTGGTTCGGGGTCATCATCGTCTTGATAAGTGAGATGGGGGTTATCACACCGCCTGTGGGAGTCAATGTATTTGTGATCAAGGGAATTGCACCCGATGTTCCTTTGGAAAAAATTTTCCGGGGCATTTTTCCCTTTCTCGGTGCTTTGATTTTTCTTTTGATCCTGATCGTATTATTTCCGAAAATCGCTACCCTTTTGCCGGGCTTAATCACCTATTAAATAAGCCGTTGTTAACCATCGCCTGAAAATACACAAGGGTCTGTCTGTTAAAAACAGACGGACCCTTGTAATGACACCCGCGTTAAACAGTGGATTTAACTTCCGTCAAACTCCTTCAGCTTTTTTTTCCAGAATTCATCTGATTCCTGACGCCAGTTTGTTCCCTTAAATCTCTTGTCATAAAAACTTCCCAGACGGTCATACCATTTGGTCCAGCTGTTTTTCTTTTTTTCCCTGGCCGTGATGATGTCTGCAAGAAAAACGTCAATATTGATCATCTCATCCTTGGGCGCATAATAGGCAGCCCCTTCTTCAGCAGATTTTTTCAGGTTTTCCTTGGATAAAGCATGAGCCGTGAGCATAAGAGCGGGTACATTATGTTTTTTGGCAAGCTCCAGCAGCTCAAATCCCCTTACCCCCATGATATCCAAAATGGCCACATCATAATCATTTTTCTCCAGCAGGCGTTTGCCTTCTTCAAAAGACCAGGCCGTATCCAGTTTGCACATATCCAAAAGATCCACCAATGACTCCAGGACATCTTTTTCATCATCAACAATTAAAATCTTTTTCCCTTCAATAATCTTTTTAGTATCCATCATCAAATCTCCTTTTAAAAACAATAAATATTAAGCTGTATGCCATATTTTCTGCTATATAGTGTCTGAACGAAAACCCCGTGTTTGGACAAAACCGCCGTCTCTTATGATCCGGATTCAAACATGGAAACGACATCCATTTCATCCTGGTTTTCCCCGGATATGCACAAAAGGACATGATCTCTGTCGTTCCGAATGTGACGGGACAAGAGTTCGGCACTCTTTGGAAAATCCTGATTTCCCATCAATTCCAGAAGATTTTTGTGATCCTGGGATGAAATTTCCATTCTTTCGGGAATATAATTATCCTGCTGGATTCTCAGAATCATATGATCGAAATTCCTTCGCAGCAGATATCTGAGCACCTCATTATTCGATATGACGGCGATCTGCAGATGAATTTCACAATCCAGCATGAGTTTTTTCTTGTCGTATTGATACGGCCGGTATTGATCGAAAGACCGGCATCTTTCTTCCAAACCGGCCATCTGCCTGACGGTTGCTGATTTTATGGCAGTTTCAAGGGCCTTGATTTCCAAGGCTTCCCGTACTTCATAGGAATCAAAAATTTCTTTTTGATTTATGGGCTTAATCATGTACCCCACATTAGGTTCGGAAGTCACAAAACCTTCTTGTTCCAGTCGGTTCAAAGCATTGACAATGGGAGTTTTGGACATGTTCAACCATCCACTTAACTCCCGGTAGAGTAATTTTTGGCCGGGAATCAGTTTCTGTTTGAGCATCAGGCGTTTGATGGCCCGATAGGCTTCATTAATATTGGATTTGGTTTCCTTTATTCTTGGCATTTTTGAATTTCTCAATGCTGACGATGGGTTGCAAAATATGCTGAAACTTAAAAAATAATACAAACGGTCTTTCTTGTACCAGTTTTCATGTATAAAAGCCAATCAAAAATCAAAATTTTGAAAGATTCTTTTGCCTGATCATCAATTCCTCCTTGACAGACAGAAGGGTCTCCGCTATAAAAAATCCAATATAGGATCTAATATACGATCCTATATTCATCGGTATGAATTGTCAAATTAAAACAGGGGTGAATTTGGACTTTTTTTTAAGACCCGTCACCCACAGGAGTCTGCCATGATACAAACAAAAAACAGGCAAAAAAAAGCCATTACCTTGACAGTGAATGGAAACCTCCACAAACTGAACATCGGGGATCAGCCACATGAGATCTCCCCTTCTTACACACTTGCTCAAACCCTCAGGGAAACCCTGGGGCTCACCGGCACTAAAGTCGGTTGCGACCAGGGCGCATGCGGGTCCTGCACGGTGATCATGGATGGGAAACCGGTCCTGTCCTGCATGACCCTTGCAATCGAATGTCACGGCAGTAAAATTACCACCATTGAAGGCCTGGCTGATTCAATAACAGGAAAGCTTCACCCGGTTCAGGACTCTTTTGTAAAACATTCGGCATTCCAATGCGGATTCTGCACCCCGGGAATCATCATGGCATCGAAATCGCTTCTAGACCGTGACCCATCGCCTGACCCGCACCATGTCAAAGAAGCCCTTTCCGGGCATTATTGCAGATGCATCAGCCATTACCAGGTCGTTGAGGCGGTCATGGATGCCGCAGATAAAGGAGGGCAGGCAGATGAATGAGACATACCGGTTTATCGGAAAAGGGACCCCCCGGAAAGACGGGGTTGACATCGTCACCGGCAAGGCCCGGTATATTGATGATGTCCGGCCCGGGCCAATGCTGCACGGGAAGGTGCTTAGGAGCCCCTTTCCCCACGCTGAAATCAAAAAAATCGATACGGTAAAAGCCAAAGCCGCCCCAGGGGTCAGGGCCGTACTGACACATGCGGATGTACCGCCCTGGATGACGGGAATGCCCCGCCATGTGAAGGTTCTGGATCAAAGGGTCAGATTTGTGGGGGATGCAGTGGCTCTTGTGGCTGCCGATACCCTGGAGCAGGCAGTCGCCGCCCTGGATCTGATCAAGGTGGTTTATGAAAAACTGCCTGCAGTTTTTGATATGGATGCAGCCCTTGCACCCGGTGCCCCCCGGTTGCACGATATGTTTCCGGGCAATGTTGTGAGTGATTTTCCGGCCTTTGGTCCCAACACCCTTTCAAAGGTGGTAAGGGGAGATGTGGAAAAAGGGTTTAAAGATGCTGATTTTATCAGTGAAGGAACGTTTGGTTATGAAAATTTTGCCAACCCCCTGCCCATCGAACCTCCGGGCGTCATTGCCCAATGGGAGGACGAGCAGCGGCTGACAGTCTGGTCCGGAACCCAGAGTGCCTCCTGGCACCGCTGGATCATGCAATCAAAAATGGGGTTTCCGGATATCCGCGCCATCACCACCCAGTGCGGCGGCAGTTTCGGATCAAAAAATTATGCTCCCCAGTGCATGTTCTATGCTGCTGCCCTGGCCAAAGCCACGGGAAAGGCGGTAAAGGTTTCTTATACAAAGGATGAGCATTTCGGGGCCTTTGTCCTGCGTCTGGGGTCCAGGTTCTGCGGTAAGATCGGTATGAAAAAAGACGGGACCGTAACAGCCCTGGCCGGTGAATGGATGGTGGACAACGGCGCATTTTCAGACATGTCCCAATCCCAGATCGCAGTCGGCTGCGGTGAAGCCCAACTGGTGATCAACTGTGAAAACTGGAACCTTTCCACAAAGCTGGTCTGCACCAATCGTTGCCCGGCCGGGGTAATCCGCGGATTTGGCGGCCAGGAGCTGGAATCTGCATTTGCACCGCTTCTGGCAGATGTAATGACCCAGGCGGAACTGGACCCGGTTGAATTTTTTAAAAAAAACTATGTCAAACCCGGAGGGCAATATATCTGGCGGGAAGGTAATCTCTGGACCTGCCGGGGCAAGGATTACACAAAAGCCATGGAAAAAGGCGCGGCTGAATTCAAGTGGAAAGACAAGTGGAAAGGATGGCTTAAGCCCACGTCCGCGGAAGGCTCCCAACGGACCGGGGTGGGTGTCGGCATCCACGGGAATGCCGATGTAGGGGAAGATGATTCCGAAGCTTATATCCGCCTGAACGCAGACGGCACTGCCACCATTCACGCATCTGTCTCTGAATCCGGGATGGGCCAGCGCAGCAGCCTGTGTAAAATGGCGGCTGAAATCCTTCAACTGCCTTTGGCAAAGGTTCATATGACACCGCCCGATACCCTGGTCAATCCCTTTGATTTCGGTCTGGTCGGTTCCAGGGGAACTTATGCGGTCGGATCTGCGGTGATCGATGCGGCAGAGGATGCCTTAAAACAGCTTTTTGGACGGGCAGCCCCTATGTTGGGTGTACAATCCCAAGACCTGGAAACCAGGGACGCCAGGATTTTTGTCAAGGGAAAGCCTGAACAGGCGCTTACCTGGAGCAAGGCCATCGGTATCATGCGATCCGTGACAGGGTACGGCGAGTTCAAGGCCGATTATTCAGTCCCCAATTTCCTTATCTTATTCGTCGAAGTGGAGGTGGATACGGACACAGGCGGGATCAAGCTTAAAAAAGTGACCACTGCAACCGATGCCGGACGGATCATTGACCCGCCGAGCCTGCATGGACAACTTTTCGGAGCTTTGGGGTCTGCCGGGCTGGATACGGCAATTTTTGAAGAAACCATTATTGACAAAAAAAGCGGACACATGCTTAACATGAACCTCACCGATTACAAATGGCGCACCTTTAACGAACTGCCGGAGTTTAACAACATCATCCTGGAAACCCCTTTTCCCACACATCGTTTCAAAGCTATCGGGATTGGTGAAATTTCCACGTCGCCAGGACCTGGTGCAGTCCTCATGGCCGTGTCCAATGCCCTGGGAAAACCCCTCCATGAATATCCGTTAACACCCGATCGGATTTTAAAAGCGTGTGGAAAAGAAAAAGGAAACCCGAAATGAAAACTTTTAAACATTTTGATGCAGAGTCGGTTGACCATGTCCTTGCAATATTGGCCCGATACCATGGGAAAACCGCATTAATGGCTGGAGGCACGGATCTTATCGGTGTTCTCAAATCTGAAATTCTTCCTGAGTACCCAAAAATCATCATCAATTTGAAAACCATTGCCGGTATGAATACCATAAAAATGGTGGACAAAGAATGCCGGATCGGGGCCACAGCCCGGCTGGCCGATATTGCCGCTTCAGGCCTCATCCAAAAAATATTTCCGGCATTGGCTGCAGCAGCGGAATCTGTGGGGTCCCCGGAACTTCGCAATATGGGTACCCTGGGGGGTAATTTATGCCAGGACACACGCTGCTGGTATTACCGCTATCCTGATAAAATGGGGGGGAGGATACCCTGTTATCGCAAGGGAAAAGGGCCTTGCCATGCCGTTAAAGGAGAAAACCGGTATCATGCAATCATAGGGGGGAAAAAATGTTATGCCGTCTGCCCGTCGGATATGGCCATCGCATTAGCCGCCCTTGATGCCCGGGTAAAAATTATTGGACCAGGGGGAAGCCGCCTGGTTCCCATATTGGATTTTTATAATGTCCTTTGTACCATACTCAACCCAGATGAAATGGTCACCGAAGTCCGTATCCCGGAGCCGGGGAAAAATACAGTTCAGGCCTTTTATAAGAACAGGCCCAGGGAAGCCGTTGATTTTGCAGTGGTCAGCGTTGCCGTGAGGTTGGAACGGACAGGAGATGTTTGTAAAGATGCCTGTATCATTTTAGGTGCCGTGGCACCGGTCCCTTACCGTGCCGTTGCCGCAGAAGAAGCCGTCAGGGGCAGGCGGCTCCATGAAATCCATGCAGCCGATGCAGCAAAAGCTGCTGTAAAAGATGCCAGGCCATTGAGTCAAAACGCCTATAAAATCGAAATTGCAAAGACCCTGGTCAAACGGGCATTGCTTTCATTCTAGCAGACTCTGTCACCAATGAGTATCCGTGTATGGATGTATGGGGCCCAAAAAAGATTGTTTTCATGGATAAAATGTTTTATTTTGAATATCGACAATTTGTCATATCGCTCGATATACTAAGTTTTAAACGAATATTGAAATACTTAAGGACACAGAATGAGTATTAAAATACATATCCACGTCACTCACCGCCGCCATACCAATGGCCTGAAAACCCTTGAAGTTGAAGGAAATACGGTTGGAGAGGCACTCAACGATTTTATAAGCCAATATCCGGGGATGAAAAAGGAATTGTTTGATAAAAATGGGAAACTGCTCCACTATATTGAAATTTACCTGAATAAAGTGAGTGCATATCCCGGGGAACTTGAAAAACCTTTAAAAAACGGAGATGAAATTCAGATCATCACCTTTCTTGCAGGCGGCTGATGGTTACAGTTCATATGGTTTCACTTTTTTGAATGCTGCTGCCTGGGTTTTTGGTGTTGATTTTGATAAAAATTGACGCTAAAATTAAAAATTATAATCATTTTAAACCCTTATAATTAAAAAAAGTGGGCATCAATAGATGGAACCGGACTATCAACATAAAGTTCTCATTGCCGATGAGGATGAAACAGTAAGCAAAACGGTTGCCCGTGTGCTCCGGAACGAAGACATTATCTTTGTTTTTTCGGATAATGGAGAATCTGCCCTGGAAGAAATTAAAACCCGGAAAAAGCCTTTCTCCATCATCATCGCAAATCAAGGCTTACGCGGAATGAAAGGAGAGACTCTCCTGGACTATGCAAAAAACCACTCATCCGAAAGCAGCCGGTTCCTCATGGGAACCTATTCTGAATTTTCAGCCATCATTGATGCCGTCAACAAGGATCTGATCCAGCGATATATTGTCAAACCCCTGGCAGATGAAGATTTTTTAAACGCCGTTAAATACGGTATCAGATTTTTTGAATCCTTTTTTGAAAATGACAGGCTGATGAATCTTGCCAAAAAGCAGAACAGCCAGTTGTATGATCTGAGCCGCAATCTCATGGAAGCGGCTGCCAAGCACACAAAAGAAATCCATGAGCTGGATCAGGAAATCGACATTCTTGAAAAAAAACTCCTCTCCCTTTCAGCCTTGGCTCCTGTCAGCCAAAAACCCGCACTGGATATGATTGAATCAGGGATTAAGAATGATACCGGGATTGATCCCCAAAAAGTGCAATTTCTATTCTCAGGGCTTATTAAAACACTATATCATGAGTTCAATGGCCTTGCCCGTCAAAAAGGGTTTGAAATGCCTGTAAAGGAAAGTGAGTCTGCCTGATGGGACAATATAAACCCAAATTAATCCTTCTTGAAAGCAATGATCTTGTCAGGGATCATGCAAAATCCATTTTAATCAGGGCCGGATGGGATGTATTTTGTCACCAGGTTTCTAAGGATGCCTTGGATATGCTTGAGCAATCCAGGGAATATTTATTTGCTTTGTTCATCAGCAATTTCAAACTGCCTGAAATGGAAGGCGACGACATATTGGAAAAAGTCAAATCCATCTCCCCTGTGACACAAAGAATGCTCATTGTTCCAGCAGACCGGGCAGATATACTGATCAATGCCGTGAATAAAGCTGAAATCCATGCCTGCATCACATTCCCGTTTAAGGATGAAGACCTTATAGCCCAGGCCGGCAACTGTTTTAAGCAATTTAAAATGACCCTGAAAAGGCAACGGCTAAAACGTGTCACCGCTCATCAGAATAAGCAGATGCTGGAAATTGCACAAAAACTGAAAAAAAAGGATGACACCTATAAGGAACTGATTGAAGGGAAAAAAGAAAAAAAGCTGACGCTGGCATCAAAGATCGGGAAAGCAGAGCGTCAAAAGATTTGCGATATGAGTGTTTCCCTTGCCGGCATGCTTGAAAAAAAAGAGGTCAACCCTTTGCCAAATGCCTTTTATAATGAATTCCTTTCCCTCTGCACTACTATTCAGGATCTTTTTACAAAGGCTATTTCCCGCCGGCAGCCGGAACCGGTTCCCCTGAACCTGGAGGATATCCTGGGCCGGATCAGGAAAACAGCCGATGGAACCCTTCCCAAAGATGAACCGGTTTCATCCGGTCTCATGGAAAAAATTCTGAATTCCGTCTTCATGCAATCCATGGAGATGACCCATCAAGACCGGAAGGATCGTACCGAACCCGGCAGTACCGGCACTGAAAAAGTTGATCATTTCCTTGATCCCTATTTTAAAATTACTGTTTCAGACGACCGTACAAAAGCCTATATTGAAAAAATAAAAGAATTTGACGATAACTGCCCGGTCCCAACGGTGAAAGACATCCTGGCGCTTCTCAGGGAGAAGCAGCTTGTATACGGCATTCTTGATGATGACGGCATTCAGATCTGGATATCATCATCATCCTTTGCCGAAAAAATAGTTATTGCCCAGGGGGAGAAACCGGTTTACGGCCAGGACGGAAAAATCGAATACCATTTCAAGACCAATTTTACAAATCCAGGGAAAATCAATGAGGACGGCACTATTGATTTCAGAGAAAGGGGGGATATCCCCTATGTCCTGAAAGGCGCTCTGCTTGCAGAAAAAACGCCCCCGAAACAAGGCCGGGCCGGGATAACCGTGACCGGTGCTCCCATTACCGTTGATGAACCGGTCGACCCGGTATTCCTTGCCGGTTCCGGTGCAGAACTCTCGGAAGACAAACTCAGTATCTGCGCCGTCCTGGACGGACAGCCCCATCGTGATGCCCTGGGTACGATTTCCATAAACCCTGATCTTATCATCCCGGGAGATATTGATTTTGAAACCGGCAATATTGATTTCAAAGGCAATATCATTGTCAAGGGAATGGTCAGGGAAGGTTTCTCAGTAAAGGGGATCAATCTTACGGCAAAAGAGATTGAAGGGGCTTTCATCAATATATCCGGTGATTTGAATGTCTCAGCCGGAATTACGGATTCAAAAATTTCAGCCCATGGCCATATTTATGCAAAATATGTCAACCACTCCACAATCATGGGCTTTCAAGACCTTGTCATCCAAAAGGAAATCATTGACTCGGATATCCTCCTGAGCGGAAGTTGCAAGAATCCGACAGGTCACATCATTTCTTCCCGGATTTGTGCAAAGCTCGGCATTGAGGCCGGTAAAATAGGAACTTCATCCTCAGCCCCGTGCAAATTAAAAATCGGAGTTGATAACCATATTGAAACATTGAAAAAACAAATTAATGAGGCCATGGAGGGTTCCCTCAAAAAAACGGGCGTCCTGAAGAGCGAAATCAGAAAACTTGAGGACCAGGATCAGGCTCTGTATCGGGAGATATCCGAAAAAGCCCATATCCAGGACAGGACTCAACTGGAAATAAAAGAACTAAAAAAAGCTTTGCCGGATCTTCAAAAATCCAATGATATCATAAAGCTCCAGGAAGCGACCCATGAAGTCCGAAAACTGCTTGACCGGGCAAAGGCTGCAGAAAAGGCCCTGAATGTGATTTTTGATACTCAGGATAAGCTTGCAAATCAGATTGAACAGCTTAAAACAGAGATGGGCCGGACTGAAGAGCAGAACAAGGCCCATATGATGGAACAACAGGCCCTGGCGAGTTTTTCAAAAAAAGAACTGCCGGTTCCGGTTCTTACGGTAACCGGAATCATTACGACAGATAACCATGTCAAAGGTCCCCACACCTCCATTATGCTGAAAGAAAACCGGTCCAGGTGCAGGATACAGGAGATTACGACCAATGAAAACGGTATGAATTACCACGAAATGATCATTTCCGATCTTTAGACGGTCCGGGCAAGATTCAGATAATAATCCCCCTCATCCATTCTTCCCCGATTCCTGCACCAGTTGCCGTATACTATGCATTTGTCTTTCAGGACTTTTTTTGCTGCCGCTGCCTGGTCCTGTGTCAAACCCCCGGATTCAACAAGCTCAACCAGGGACCGGATTCGTTCCATTCGTTTTGCAGTGCGGCATTACGGCAACCACCCGTCTTCAGCTCGGATTTATAACGGTTCAATATAGCCGGCAGATTAACACTTGATCCGATCAGCACCTTTCCATTCATCTTGTTTTTAATCTGATAAACCCCCATCATACGAGGGGTTTCTTTATATTCTCTTATCTTTGCTTTCCTGTCCATTTTTTTCGTTATCTGCTCTCCCAGAATTTTCCCATGCAGGGTTGTCTGCTTCATCCCATGTTGTTCTTTCTCGGTAAAATCATCAAGGTCCGAGTAAAACAATTTTTGCTTTGATGATCAATTTGGTATCAGCAGCCATTCGCCATATTCAAGTTTCTGCCCTTTAGGGTATCACCCGTTTCTGATGGCAAGAGGGAAAAATTGCCTTTTTTATTCCAACAGGGTGGCCCGGGGGATGAGAAAAAAAGCCGAAACGGATGACGACATTTAAAAATCAGCCAAATTCAGCCAGGAAATCCAGAATGTGGAGATGTTCAACCCCCTCCTGGTTTCCTCCGGCAAACTCATCAATGGAAACAACTATTTTCCTGTGGTTATCCCTGATTTTTAATAAATTGCCGAATTCGCGGTCCCGTGTTTCTTTAGAAGGCAGAAGATAGGCTACCTGTACATAAATCGTGTCATTCGCGTTTTTAGCGATAAAATCAATCTCCAGATGATTGAATTTTCCCACAAAAATTCCATAGCCCTTCATCCGGAGATGTTTAAAGACCAAATTTTCCAGAATTCTTCCGATATCCTGCGGCCGAAAGCCGATGATCGAATTCCGGATGCCGATGTCTTCAAAATAATATTTGTCATTCACCTCAAATCTCTTTTTTCCGATAATATCATACCGGCCGACCCTGTGAACAATACATGCATTTTCAAGGGCTTTAAGATAATTCATCAACGTGTTGACAGACAGATTCATTTTTTGGGATTTGAGATAATCACTGATGGTTTTTGCCGTCAGCAGGCTGCCTGTGTTGTCAGCCAGGAACAATAGCAGCCGCTCAAGCAGGTGATAATTTCGAAGATTATTCCTTGCCACAACATCTTTTAAGACAATACTTTCATACAGATTCTTAAGATACCCGAAAATAATCTCTTCTTCAAAGGGAAGATGAATCAGATAGGGCATTCCCCCGAATTGCAGGTATTTTTTCAAAGTGCCTGTTGAAGCGTCCAACCCGTGGAACTGCATAAATTCCTTAAAGGACAGGCTTCCCACATGGATTTCCATATACCGCCCGGCCAGAAGGGTGGCCAGGCTTCCCGATAACAGATCCGCATTGCTGCCGGTGATGAAAACATCATACCGGTCATCTTCGTTCAAATCCCGGACTGCTTTTTCAAAGGATTCAATTTCTTGGATCTCATCAACCATCACGATGTTTTTCCGGTCCCCGACTGTGTTTTCCGATATATGCCGGTACAGGTCTTTATAATCCCTGATATGATCAAAGGAGAGCTTTTCCTTGTCCACATAAATAACGTTGGGAGCAGGGGATAACTCAGCAGCCGTTTGCCTTAAAATTCTCATCAGGTAACTTTTGCCGCATCTTCGCTGGCCGATGAGGACTTTGATGATGTTCTTTCCCCAATACGGTTGAATTTTTTGAATATATTGGTCTCTTGGAAGTGTTTTCATTATATTGAATCCTTTAATCTGTTTTCAGATTTATTTTTAGTATAGTGAAAACAAATCAATCAATCAAATCAATTTTCAGTATACTGAAAATCCTTCTCCATCTGCGGCCCTCAATTCTCTTTGATTAAGCCCAAGGATGCCAAGCAATGGCCATTTCAGATCTTTAGAGGCTTCGGGCAAGATTCAGATAATAATCCCCCTCATCCATTCTTCCCCGTTTCCTGCACCCGTTGCCGTATACTATGCATTTGTCTTTCAGGACTTTTTTTGCTGCCGCTGCCTGGCCCTGTGTCAAACCCCCGGATTCAACAAGCTCAACCAGGGACCTAATTCTGAACCTGTCCTGGGAATGAAAGCCCGAAAGCTGGTCCGGATGCCCCCCCTTTTTAATCGTATAGGGTTTATCAATCAGAAAAAAAGGCAGGGTCGAGCCAATCCTGAGCCAGAGGTCATAATCCTCACAGACAGTGAAGTCTTCATTAAAATAACCTTTCAGCTCAAAGAGTTCTTTTCTCATCATTACAGCCGAAGGGCTCACCAGGCACAGGTGAAGGGATGCTTCAAATATCATGCCTGAAGGTTTTTGGTGTTTTGTTTTCGGATTGACCCGTTTTCCGTTTCTGATCCAGATCTCTTCTGTCTGGCAGATCATGGCCGTGGGATGCGTTTTAAAAAATTCCACCTGGCAGGAAATTTTTCTCTTATCCCAGGCATCATCCGAATCAAGAAGCGCAATCAATGCGCCCTTGCTTTTTTTTATGCCTGCGTTCCGGGCCGCACTGACCCCTTTGTTTTCCTGGGTTAACAGGATTATCCTGTCTTTATATGGCTCCAGCAAATCCTGTGTATTGTCCGTGGAGCCGTCATCAACGACAATGAGTTCAATATGGGGATAATCCTGGGAAAGAACCGAATCCACGGCTTCCGTCAAAGCCCAGGCCCGGTTAAAGGCCGGCAGGATCACACTGACGAGCAGAGACGCACCGTTCATATCTTTATCTGCCATCCTTGCCTGCATCATCCGGCCTGTCTGACCCGATACCAATACTGATATTCCTCATGGAATCCCAGCTTGGCATATAGCTGCTGCGCAGGCTTATTCTCAACCACCACCTGCAGGTATGCCGTTTTTGCACCATCCTGTTTTCCCCAGGCCAGAAGTCCCTCGACAACGGCTTTCCCAAAGCCCTGATTGCGCATCTTCGGATTCACTACAATATCAAACACCCCCAGGAATCGATCCTGTTTTACACCCAGGCCGCAGGCAACTACTTTCCCTTCACGCCGGAGCACAGCCAGGCGTTTGTCATGAATCCCCAACCCCAGCAATTGACGAACGGTATCGTGGTGTTCCGGTGCAATGCCGTTCATCATGCAATAGGCCACATGCCAGTCTGCCGCAAAATCTTTGTAGAATTCCACCCCCCTGTCCCTGGCCAGGCTCCACTGTTCCAGGTTCAGCACCTGAACACTGGTGCGGCCTTCCCGTCCATAGCCGGCCCCGGCCAGGACCGCATCCAGCTCGGCCGGTAAGCTTGCGGGTGTAATCTTGAAAATGCTTTTCAATCCCCTGCCGTAATAAAGACGTTCACAGATTTCGATTTTTCGTTTCAGAGGCTCTGTAGACGGATACAAAGAATTGACGGAATTGGCCCGCTTGGTATATCCGTTTGCAAACCTGAGTATCCAGCCGTCCATAAAGACGGTCTGAAGCGCAGGCCAGGCATTGAGTGTAATTTCTTCCAGAAAACGGCTACCCACTGCTCCGGGTCCTGCACAGGAGGTCAAGGGAAGCTTAACGCTTTTTTCCAGGTTACTGTTTAAAACATCCATGAATTTTCCCTTACCCTTTTTAAGAATTCATCAGTTCCGGCTCAAATTTATAAAACTTGGTGTCTACTTTCATGATGGGAAAAGCATTTGGCAAAGAGGCAGTTGTGATTTCATGAAACCCGTTTTTTTCATAGAACCTGTGTGCAGCCAGAAATTTAGAAGTTGTCCCTAGATAAATTTCTTTTATTCCCTTTGATTCCGACCATTTTAAAAGCGCATCCAATAATTTAGAGGCCACCCGGTACGTTTGGCCCCGATAGCTTTTATCAACAAACATCTTTCTCAACGCTGCCTGATCACTCCCGATATCAAGAAGGCTGATGGTGCCTACCGGTTTTTTATCCAGAAGTGCAACCCAGAAATTGCCTTTGCCCTTCTGATAAAACTCTTTGATGCTGCATAGATCAGGCTGGTCTTTTGCCGTGATGGGAATCCCGAATTCTTTTTGCTGGATGTTTACAATAAGATTAAGGATATCTTCCTGATATTCAGAAGAGAATTCATCTATTTGGATTTGTTCGGATTTATTCATCATCATAATTCCTTTATGTTAAATGCCGCGGCCAGGTTGTAAGGGGTTTTGATAAAAGCGGATGCGCCTGAAATCTCTAATTCATCCTTTGTTCCATACCCCCAGAGAACGCCAAAGCCGCATATATCATTTTCTTTTGCACCGATCATATCATATTTGCGATCCCCGATCATGACCGTCTCAGATACCGGAATCGATTCTGTTTTAAGAATATGGGAAATAAGGCTCGTCTTATCGTTCCGGGTTCCATCCAGTTCAGCCCCATGAAGATGCTTGAAATAGCGGGTTAAACCGAAATGATCCATAATCCGCTCTGCATACACCCTTGGTTTCGCGGTGGACAGATAGAGGGCATGCCCCTTTGCCTTCAAGGTTTCCAGGGCTTCGGGGATGCCGTCATAGACCTCGTTCTCAAACAAGCCCACAGAACCGAACCGTTCCCGGTAAAATGCCAGGGCCTTTTCAGCCAGGGCCATATCATCAGTGGCCAGGAGTTTTGCAAAGCTGTTCTTCAAGGGGGGGCCGATGCACCAGATCAATTCCTCCCCGGGCGGCGAAGGCCTTCCCATTCTCTCCAATGCATAGGAAATACAGTTTGTAATACCCTGGAAAGGATTGGTGAGTGTGCCGTCTAAATCAAATAGCAGGTTCATAATATCTTAAGATAAAGGTTGATAAAAATTTTATATTAAATAACACAATCCGGCAGAGTTTAACATTTTTTTCATTTCTTCTCTCAATTGGTACCTGAAAAATTCATTTGAATTGGATCTTTATCCTGTCAACCGGCCCTGATATTTATTTCTTATTTCCATAAATGAATATAGCCTTTATGAATACAGGAGTCATGATGAGTCTCGAAACCCTGATCCGTTTTTTAGTTGCAACCGCCATCATTGCCGCCATCCCGGGCCCCAATATCATTCTTATCACCACTGACAGTATCCGGTACGGGCTTAAAAAAAGCATTGCTACCGTTATCGGGGTCAGCGCAGGCATGATCCCTTTATTTTCCTTGTCTCTTGCAGGAATTTCAACCCTGTTGATCAGATATCCATGGCTTTTTGACATGCTTAAACTTGCCGGGGTTTCCTATCTGTTTTATCTGGGGATTACCCAGATCTTTGATTCGTTGAAAACCGGGAGATCTCATCTTAAGGCTATTCATTTAAAAGACAGTTTTTTTACAAAAGGATTTCTCATATCTGCAACCAATCCTAAAGGTTTCTTTTTTGCAGGTGCCTTTTTTCCCCAGTTCCTGACCAAAAATGCTCCTCTAATGCCCCAGGTCTTTATTCTCTGTGGCGGGTGTCTTTTGGTTGCGAGCCTGGTTGGTTTGTTTTATGCGGTTTTTGCCGGCACTGCCAATGATCTGTTTAAATCTGAAAAATTTCAAAAAAGGACGTCCCTTTTTTCAGGTCTGGTACTGGTCTTTTTCGGAATGGCACTTTTCTTTACAGATCTGCCCGATATGGTTTAAATCCGTTTAATTTCCTGATATGCTGCGTCAACTTAATACTGGATGGAACAATCCCTTTAGCCCTGTACAAATAAGCAGACTATAGAGAAAATTAAAAATAAGCCCCCAGTATAGAAAAACTTAATGAATTGTTGAATCATGCCGGTATTTTATAATCTGCAGAATTTCCCTGATAAAGGCGCATTCGCATTGAGCGGAACAGGGGGACAGTGATGTCTTACTCAGACAATATCCCGGACAGGCATCACTGCCTGTGACCCGCTCGGAAAAAACCGGACCGTCATACAGATCGATAAACAGATCTGCCGGCAACGCCAGCGTTGTCCTGCATGAATGGTTGAACAGGAGTCCACCGAGTTTAAGATATTTGAAATTGGCCTGATATCCGATCAGAAAAATTTCAGGATCATCCAGGAAAGAATCCCTGTCCGGCCAGGTTTTCCCGCAGTTAATGCATTTTTTGAATACCATATCGGGTTGCATATTTCACCTTTCGGCCGGTTTTGGACCAAGTGCTAAAAAAAATAGCATGGCATATTACAGCTTGTCAACCTTTCCGCTGGCCGGCAATAACCCCTCTGATAATATTGAGGAGGTCTTCACATGAAGTGGGTTTGTTTACGACCCTGTCTATTCCGGATTCTTCAAGTTTTTTTGCATCAAGTTGTTTGTCCAGGCCGGTATAAAGCAGGAAAGGAATTTTTTTAAGACGATTCTTCAGATAAAATTTTTGTATTTCCCTGCCCACTTCCAATCCGTTCATGTCATCCATCCCGAAATCGCACAATATGACATCAAAATTGTTTTCATGGATGGATCTGATGCCTTCTGTTGCTGAACTGACAGTGGTAATGTCGATTTCCGAATCCTCAAAATACATCTCCATTGATCTAAGGATGTTGACCTCGTCATCTATCATGAGAAACCGGATGGGGATCTGTGTTTCGAGAATTTTCTCCGCCTTTGTGATTGTTTCCTCCGGTTTTGCAAGGGGAAAAATTACGGTAAACTCAGTACCTTGATCCGGCAGGCGTTTCACATGAATATCGCCCTGGAATTTTTTTATAATCCCATAACAGGATGAGAGACCCAGGCCGCTGCTCTGGGAGCCTTTGGTTGTGAAGAAAGGCTCGAATATCCTCTGGACGTGTTCTTCAGGTATTCCACAGCCGGTATCTGAAATAGCCAGGTGCACCGCTTCATCCAGGGTGTATGTAGAAATTATCAGGGTGCCGCCCTGGTGCATGGCTTCAAGACCATTTTTGATCAGGTTGACCAGAACCTCGTAAATTTCGGAT
>MGTJ01000221.1 GCA_001799395.1 Desulfobacterales bacterium RIFOXYA12_FULL_46_15
GGCTTGAATGGATGCCGAGGTCAATTGATATTCACCGGCAGGGCCGATCACCAGGACTGAATTTTTTTCACCATATTGGTCAAGCAGTTTTTCAACAGCCGGATAGGTCTTCATCCCTTTGTACCCGTCTGCTTCAAGAAGGGTCGCATTCCCCTGCCCGTCGATTTTCAGGACAAAAAGCGAATTCTTTGGCGCCTGTCCTTCAATAACAACGGCAGTGATGCCCAACCGCCCCAAAGCCGCCCCAATGGTTCCCCCGGCATTGCTTTCCTTTATGGTGCCGGTCAAGGGGCTTTTGGCACCGATGGAAACCCTGCTGGTGTTGGGAAAACTTGTGCCGCTCAAAGCACCCGGTGCAATAATCAGAAGGTTCTCCGGGCCGAGCGGATCGCATGCCGGCGGCACCTTGGCATTGATCATGACAGAGGTCAGACCCCGGCCGCCAAGTCCCAGAAACTGCTCCGGGACCGGTGTAACATTGATAGATTGTTTCGTCATATTGACATTTATAAATTTCATACCCATCTCCTTTTAATATATAATTGATTATATGATTGACCCTTTTTTCTTATCAGAAGGCGACAGTGGGCAGCCAGGTTGCAATTTTGGGAAAAATCATCACCAGAATCAATACAAACAACTGGATCAGAACAAACGGCGGTACGGACCGCCAGATATCCTCGGTTGTCACACCATCCGGGGCCACCCCTTTCATCATGATCAGGGCCCAGCCAAAGGGCGGTGTCAGATAAGCCATCTGCATATTTAAAATAAACAGGATGGAGAACCATATCGGATCAAACCCAAGCATGCGTGCTATGGGAAGCATGATCGGCGCACAGATGGTGACAACCGCATAATCGTCCATGAACATACCGAATATAAGAAGGATCACCTGCATTGAAACAAGCACAAGATAGCGGCTGACCTCAAGGGACCCGATAAATTCCATAATCATGTCCTGGGCACCGGCAGTTGCATAAAATACACCGAATAAAGTGGCCGGGATCAGAATCCAGAGTGCCATCCCTGTTATTTTCAAGGTCTGAAGACACGAATCCATCACAACCTTTAAGGTCAGTTTCCGATGGATGGCACAGATCACCATGGACCCCATGGCCCCCACGCCCGCGGCCTCTGTGGGTGTGGCAGCACCCATGAAGATGGAACCTAAAACCAGCACAACCAGCATACCGGGCAGGAAGATATCGCCCAGCGATTTCCAGCGCATGGCCCAGGAAACCTTTAAGTCGGGTTTGGGCAGATCCTGGGGCCTGATAATACCGATAAAAATAATGTAGCAGATGTACAAAAAAGCCAGCATAAACCCTGGCACCATACCGCCGAAGAACAATTTGCCGATGGAGATCCTTGCGATAAAAGCAAAAATAATCATGATAATTGCCGGTGGAATAATTTCACCTAAAACCCCCCCGGCCATCACCGACCCCAATGCAATGGATTTATTATAATTGTGTTTTAACATGGCCGGGACGGCCACCAGACCCATGGTCAGGATACCAGGACCAAATCCCCCGCACATGGCCAGGGCCACGCAAACCCCGATGGAAACGATGGCAAGCCCCCCGCGGACCCCGGACAGCCAATAGCTCAACCCGTTAAACATCTTTTCCGATATACCGGACTCCACTAAAAAATTACCCATGATCAGAAAAAGGGGAATGGTCATTAAGGTTGGGCTGGTGATCTGTTGATAGGTGGTGGTGGCAACGGTATAAACCGCATCAGGCCCGTCAAAAATATAGGTTAAGAGCACCGAGATACCGCCCAGTGCAAAAGAGACCGGGATTCCCAGGGCCAGCAACAGCAAGAGTCCGCCAAACAATACGATTGTAATCAGTTCAATACTCATTTGTCATTTTCCCCATTCGGCTTTTGTAAAGCTCTATTTTTTCCGGCCATAAACCGCAATGCATCCCAGGATGAAAAGGGCAATGCTGAGCGGCATAAACATTTTTAAAGGGTACAGGGGCAGTTTAAAAACACCTGTTGCCTTTTCACCAACCTTTAAGGCAGCCATCCCCATAACCGCACTCTTCCATAACAAGCCGCCCAGAAAGCAAAGGGCAGCGGCAAGTGTCAGCCAGCGGACGAAGACCTTCATGGTTTTGGGAAAATGTTCATAAAGCATTTCAATTTGTATATGGCTCTTGTGAATCAGGGCATAGCTGCCGCCAACCAGGACAAACACGCCAAAGAGTTGTTTATTAACCAGCCAGGCCCAGGAGGTGGGCGCATTAAAGGCATAGCGGGAAATGACTTCGAAACTAACAATAGCCATGATAACAAGGATCAATACACTGCAAGCCCGGCCTGTCATTTCAATAGCGGCCCTGATTGTTTTAGAGAACGCATCCATAAAATAATTCCCCTCATGAGTCGCAGAGCAGCCGGCAATCGGCTGTTCTGCATATATTAGCATAAAAATGAATCAAACCGCGCTTATTTGATGCCGCGCCAGGCTTTTATCATCTTTATGGCTTCAGCACTGGCTGCATCCTGTTTAGCCATCTCATCCCACATTTCATAGGCAGCTTTTCTGTACTGCTCCCGGCAGGCATCATCCAGCATATTCTCGATCACTTTTCCTTCCTTCACCAAACCTTTGACGATCTCGATCTCATTTTTATAAGCGGTTACAGTGGCATGCCAATAATCTTCCGCAGCCTTGTGAAGCGCAGCTTTGATATCATCGGGAAATGCATTCCATTTATCCATGTTCACAAGAATATGACCGGTTGTATGATCGCATTCCATCCCCCTGATCCAATAAGGCGCCACCTCATGCCATTTTAACCCGGTGACGGCACTGACATCCCATTCAGCAGCATTGATGGTGCCCAGCTTTAATGCCATGTACGTTTCTGTAGGGGAAACCGCTGCCCCCTGCATGCCGACTGCGCCGTGAAAGGCCAGGTTTCCGCCTTCAGCCTTAATCCTCATCCCTTTCAAATCGGCACAGGAAACCGCGGGTTTGGTAGAGAGTACAAAAGGAACTGGCCCATAGGTATGAATATCAAGAAAATAAAGGCCCTGTTTCGCATATTCTTTTCTAAGCAGATCCATAAAACCGTTTTTTAAATAAAAATCCCGGACAGCCTGGGCTTTTTCTTCAAATGTATTTTTCTCATCAATTCGAAATGCCAGCGGCAGGTTGAATTCCACAAATCCAATGGGAACAATACCGCCGGACATACCTCCCATGCTGTGCAGCATATCGACGACTCCCAGTTGCGTGCCGCCGAACAATTGATCCCCGGGCATGATTTCAGGCTCTGCAAATACCTTGATTTCCAGTTGGCCCTTACTATATTTTGCTGCATTGTCGGCAAATACTTTCAGTGTTTCCATGGACAGATCCCCCCGGGGAAATGCAGACTGGATTTTGAGTTTATACATTTTATTTTCCGCTGATACCGGTGAGATAAAAACGGCAGACAAACACATTAAGCTTAATATGAACAGGCCCAACACCCTTTTGCCATAAATCTTCTTTGACATGGTTTTCTCCTTTAAAATATTCTTCATTTTTATTAAAAAACTGACTCCCTCCATAAAAATACGGCTCTATCCTGCAATTTCCTTTGCAGTATCAATGAGTATATCCACGGCTTTTTCAGCATAATGCTTTGTGATGACCAGGGGCGGCATAAACCTGAATACATTGCCGAACCGGCCGCAGGGCACCATGACCATGCCCCTTGCCAGCATTCCGCCGATAATGGCGCCCACGGATTCCTGGTTGAGCGGCTCCCGGGTTTCTTTGTCTTCCACCATCTCGATACCGATCATAAGTCCCCTGCCCCGGACATCTCCAATGATGCGGATGTCATCTCCCGACTCTCTGATCCGGGTTTTAATCTCTTCTCCCAGGGTCCCGGCCCGTTTGACCAGGGCCATGTCATTTTCAGTTAAAATATCGATATTGGTCATGCAGACTGCGCTGGAAACGGCATTTCCTGCAAAGGTATTGGGCTGGGAATGATCTTCAATTTTCTGAGCCAGATCCTTTCTGATGGACAGCCCTCCCATGGGCACATCACCGCCCATACCCTTGCCCCATGTGATCATGTCCGGTTCCACATCAGAATGCTCAATACACCACATCTTGCCGGTACGGCCGGCCCCGGCCTGGACCTCATCGGAGATATAAAGGGCCCCGTGTTTTTCACAGGCTTTTTTTATGATTTCAAGATACCCCGGCGGCGGCGGCACATAACCGCCTTCACCCTGCTGAGCCTCGATGATCAGGGCTCCCACATCGTCCGCACCTGTATAAGGGGTATTTAAGACATAATCCACATATTGGGCGCACTGAAGCTTGCAGGACGGATAGGTCAGCCCGAAACAGCACCGGTAACAATACGGGTAAGGCAGATGAATGACCCCTGGGATAAACGGGCCATACCCTTTCCGGTACTGATCCCCGGTTGTAAGGGAATTGCACCCGAAAAAGACCCCGTGGTATGCGCCGTGAAAAGCAGCCACCTGGGTGCGCCCTGTAATTTTCCGGACAAATTTCAAAGCCGTTTCGACCGCGCCGCTGCCAGACTGGGTGAAATAAGAAATGCAATTATTCTTTAACCCTTTTGGCATGATACCGGCCACTTTCCTGGCCAGCTCGGTTCGCCGCACGCTTGAAAAATCAATGGCATGCATCATGGTGCCCATCTGGTCCTTCATGGCTTTGATCACCCGGGGATGGCACCGGCCGACGGCATTAACGGCAACACCGGCGGTAATATCAATCAATAGATTACCATCTGCATCTTTTATGGTTGCGCCTTTCCCCTCGGCCATCACAAGGGGAAACCGTCCGCCGCCCCTGGCCATGGATTCATTGTCAAAGGCAATATCAAGATATTCCCGGGTTTTTTCCCCGGGAAATCCCTGGGTCACGATTTTCGGCGCCCCTGCAAATGATAATTTGGCCAATTCTTTTTCATCAATCATTTTTTTCCCTCCTTTGGATTCTGTTTTTGTTCCGTAAAAACTATTATCAAGGGGTCAGTACAACATTTGTGCCAAGCGCTGACCAAAAAAATTTTATTATCAAATTATTCTTAAATTCCGGAATGTTAAAATGCTTTAACAGGCCATCTTCTCAAAACAAAGATATTTTGTGCCTGTCCAGCCGGATTGGACACAATCCGGTCATATTGG
>MGTJ01000222.1 GCA_001799395.1 Desulfobacterales bacterium RIFOXYA12_FULL_46_15
TTGAGGTGGTGCCGCCCAAAGGCAATGATCCGGCACCCCTCCTTGAAAAACTCCAAAGTCTTGCCGGCCTGGACTTTCATGCCTTCAGCGTCGCTTCCAATCCTGTTGCAAAACCCAGGATGAGTGCCATGGTGTTTGCCCACCTGATCCGGAATGCCACCCAAAGAAGAGCCATCCTTCATTGTACCACCAGAGATCAGAACCGCCTCGGGCTCCAGAGTGAACTCTGGGGCGCCAAAGCCCTGGGCATTGATACAATCATCGCAGTGACCGGAGATCCGTCATCTGCCAATACCGGAGAAACAACCTCCACGGTTGCGGATTTAACTGTATATGACCTCATTTCCCTGGCCGGTGATTCCGGGCTTTTCACCGGTGCTGTCCTGGATTTCAGGCCCGAAGTCAACGGTCTTGCCCATGAGGCAGAACGCCTTGAAAAAAAGGCGGAGGCCGGTTGCCGGTTCATCGTCACCCAGCCGGTGTATGATGAAGATACTGCAAAAAATATCCACGATGCAGTGAAACATTTGAAGGTTCCTGTAGTGATGGGCATCCTGCCCCTCTTGTCTTATCGGCATGCGGTATTTTTAAACGATAAAGTGGCCGGCATTGCGGTTCCGGCGCACCTGAGAAAAGAGATGGAGACCGCCAAAATCCCCCTGTCGGTTGGGATTTCCCAGTCCAGGCAGATGCTGTCTCTTGCAAAAACCTTTTTTTCCGGCGCCTGCATCATGCCGCCCTTTGACCGGTTTGATATTTTAAAGGAAATACTGGCGTAATGAAAGCAGCTAATCCGGCGGGTTTTCGTTTTTCACCCGGATGACCCGGAGAATTTCATTTATAAATGTTTTTTCTGTAACAGGTTTAACAATATAACTGTCAACCCCCATTCCGATGGCTTTGTTCATGGTCCTCTGGATGGCTTCAACGGTCAGCATGACAAAAGGGATGTTTTTTGTACGATGATCCTCTTTGATGATTTTTAATAATTCAAGACCATTCATCCTGGGCATGTTCAGATCCGAGACAATCAATCGGATGGTATTTTCAGTCTGGATCATTTCCAGGGCTTCAATGCCGTCGTTTGCTTCCAGGATGTGATGGAATCCATTGTTTTTAAAAAATTTTTTAACGATACGCAGCATGGCATAACTGTCATCAACAATTAAAATCCGGCTGTTAAAATCAATAGGGTCCATGATTTTCCTTTAAGGATAATGGTTTGATCAACCCCCGGTCTTTCCGAGGTCAAAAATCCTGAACGGATAACGCCTTTTTTTCCTGTCTTTGAAATAATGTTCAAGGGTCTGCCGGATGACTTCAAAAGCAATCCGGTCCCAGGGGATGTCTTTTTCCTCAAAGAGCCGGACATCACTGCTCTCACAGGTGGGTCCAAATCGATCCGATGTCATGACCGCCCTGAACATGAAATAAATCTGGTCCACAAACGTAATATTAAACAGCCGGTAGGGGGTAATAATCCGGACTTCTGCCAGGGCCTCTTCCCTGGTTTCACGGACCGCACCGGCCTGAACGGATTCCCCGTTCTCAAGATATCCTGCCGGAAGGGTCCATTTCCCAATCCTGGGTTCAATATTTCTTTTGCAGAGCAGAATCTTCCCCTGCCATTCCGGGATACAACCCACCACCATTTTGGGGTTGTTATAATGGATAAGGCCGCAATTGGAGCAGACAGCCCGGATATGATCATCTTCCGGTGGAGTTTTCAGTAAGGTCGAAGACCCGCAGGCAGTGCAGAATTTAATATCCATGAATCCTTATCTTATCGGGTTTTGACATCTTCAACCAGTCTCCATGTTTTCCTATTTTTACCCTGTTTAAATTTCCAGTGCAAGGAAATGTTCTCCTGTTTTAAATGTTCTTTTTTTTTACACGGTTTGTGGGTAAGGCATCCATGGGATTTTCAGGCCAGAAATGCTTGGGATACCGGCCCATGAGATCTTTTTTAACTTCGCTGTAGGCATTTTTCCAGAAGCTCTCTATATCTCTCGTGATCTGGACCGGGCGCCCTGCCGGAGATAAAAGATGAAGGGTAATGGCTCGCCCTGCGATTTGCGGTGTTTTACTGCATCCGAACATTTCCTGGAGCCGGACATGGAGTTCGGGGTTATCCAGGAGCCCTCGCTCACTGCTGTAAGTCAGGGGCAGGCTTGAGCCGCTGGGAACAAGCATATGGGTGGGGGCATGGGTCTCGATCTTTTTTTGTGCTTCCCAGGAGAGAAGGGATAGAAAAGCTGCCTTAAGATCCATCCGTTCCAATTCCTTAAAGGACAGTATCCCGGCAAGGAAAGGCTTGAGCCAGGC
Source organism: Desulfobacterales bacterium RIFOXYA12_FULL_46_15 (assembly GCA_001799395.1). GTDB lineage: Bacteria > Desulfobacterota > Desulfobacteria > Desulfobacterales > Desulfobacteraceae > Desulfobacula. Next base: position 2,326 of record MGTJ01000222.1, read on the forward strand.
TTCAATATTTTCCAGAAGGGTCTGATCCGAGACATCGGGAAGATCTGGAAAAATACCGGACCGTTTCAGGAAAACGGCTCTGTCCTTCAGGCTTTTTATCTTTTTGTCCCAGGGCAGAACGGATATTCCTTTGTTTTTGATTTCTTTCATCAGGACATGGCAGGCCTGATCCTGGTCCATATCCGTGACAGGTCGCTCTTCCACCACAATGGCCCCAAACCGGATACATTCATTTGCCTTGACCGAGCCTGTCTTTTTGTCAAAAAAAAGGGTTTGTTCTTTTTTAAACCCATCTTTACATTCTTTTTCAAGGGCCTCCCTTGAAAACGGTATGGCAAGAAAAATCCCGGCATCGCAGGGCTTGCCGTCCAGATGCAGAGCAATGATATAGTCATGGAGGGAAACACTGTTGGTGTTTGTGAAAAACACCCCCTTTCCCGTGGCTGTTAAAAACCTGGGGTCTTTTTCATTTCTCTTTTTTGCGATCCGGTCAGGATAGGCATGAGCCAGTAGGGCACCGGCCGCTTCAAGATTCAGCGGTCCAGGAGGGATATTAAAATCCTTTATAAGTTTTTTTTCAGATTCAAGAATTCTTTTTATAACCCCTCTATTGATCCTGAATTCTTTTTCCTGAATTTTTTTCTTCTTTTTTTCATCATCCAGGAGCAAAAGACGCAGACGGATATCCGGATCAGTTTCATTGCGGTCAAAGTTTAAAAAATCCCGTTCATTGAGAAAAGCGGCTATCCTGCATGCAAGGGGCCCTTCCCCCTTCTCTTTTCCTTTGAGGATCATATGGGAAAGCCTTGGATGAAGGCCGGAACTCGCCATTTTTTTCCCGTGAGGGGTGAGCTGCCCCCGCTCATCAAGGGCACTTAAGGTTTTTAAAAGATTCCCGGCCTGTTCATAGGCAACCGGCTCAGGCGGGTCCAGCCATTTCAGCCGGCCCGGATCAGCCACACCCCAGGCGGAAATCTCCAGGGCCAGGGCTGTAAGATCAACGCTCAGGATTTCCGGCCGTGTAAAGGGTTTTAAAAGTTTGTGATCATATTCGGACCAGAGCCGGTAACAGGTTCCCGGCCCTGTGCGGCCGGCCCTTCCCCTTCGCTGGTCGGCAGAGGCTTTTGAAACCGGGAGGGTCTCAAGACGGGTCATCCCGGTTCCGGCAGAAAATCTGGGCACCCGCATGAGACCCGAATCAATGACAACGGTGATGCCGTCTATGGTGACCGAGGTTTCGGCAATGGCGGTTGACAGCACGATTTTTCGTTCACCCGGGTTTATTGGATGAAAAATCCTTTCCTGATCCTTCCGGGAAAGGTTTCCGTATAAGGGCAGGACAACAATACCGGGATCAAGGGGTTCCGTAAGACGGGACAAAAGCGTTCTGATTTCCCCCACACCCGGCAGAAACACCAGGATGTCCCCCCTGGTTTCCCGGATAGCCTGCCGGATCACTGCTTCACAAGCGGTTTCAACAGGCACCGGTCTTTTGAGTTTATCAAGGGGAGGACAATAGAGTGTATTGACAGGAAAGCTTTTCCCCTTTGAAACAATGATTGGCGCTTGGTTCATCAGGTCTGATATGCCTTTTATATCCAGGGTGGCAGACATGACCAGGATACAAAGATCGTTTCGCAGGGCTTCAAAGGATTCCAGGCACAGGGCAAGACCGAGATCGCTGTGAATATTTCTTTCATGGAATTCGTCAAAGATCACCAGGGCTGTATCTTCGAGAGAAGGGTCTGCCTGGATTTTCCGGGTGAAAATTCCTTCGGTCACCACTTCTATCCTGGTTCTGGGACCGGTTTTGTGATCCAGGCGGATCCGGTACCCTACGGTTTCACCAACTTTTTCACAGAGAAGCGAAGCCATATGCGCGGCACAGGTAACGGCGGCCAGTCGTCTTGGCTCCAGCAGGATGATTTTTTTATTTTTCAGCCAGGGTTCGGACAAAAGGGCCAGGGGCACCCGGGTTGTCTTTCCGGCTCCCGGGGGCGCCTGGACCACGGCACATCGTTCGGTTTCCAGGGCTTTCCGGATACCTGGGAGCTGTTCTTCTATAGGCAGGGTCGTTGTCATCTGCTGTTGGCAATGCTCCACAAAGCGTTGACTCTGGGGTTGGCCAGGTTTTTTCCCCGTGTGCACAGGGCGATCACAAAAGGCGGCAGTTCAGGGCTTTCATCCAGAACCCGGACCTGGTCAAAAAAAGGGCTTTTTTCAAGCACCAGCCGGGGAACAAGGCCGAGACCGCACCCGAGGCTGACCATGACAATGATGGCCTCATTTCCGGCCACTTCGGAATAAATATGGGGAATAAAATTTTCCCTGGCAAACCATTGGTCGATCCGGTCCCGGCTCAAGCCGTTATCCGGTATGATCAGGGGGGTTTTTTCCCAATCTGTCCTGCCCTTTTTTTCAACAATGATTTCAGGATAATTCAGGGGTGCAATAAAGACAAGGGGCGTTTCAGACAGAACCTGAAACACCAGGTCCACAGGCAGGGCATCCGGAAGGGCGGCGATCACAAGATCGGCATCCTGGTTAAAAAGTTTGACCAGGGCGGTTGCAGGATCACCGGTCTCAAGGTGAATCCTCACATGGGGATAATCCCGCCGGTATTTTGCCATGATGTCGGGAAGAATGCCATAGGCTGCGGTGACCGAACAATAGATGGACAATTCCCCTTTCAGGAGGGTGTCGGACGACAGCTCATCATAAAGCATATCCCATCTTTGGAGCACATCGTCTGCATATTTTTTAAAGGCCTCCCCGGCCGGGGTCAGCTCCACGGAACGGTTATTCCTGAGAAACAGCGCCTCTCCCAGCTCTGACTCAAGACGCTGGATAACCCGTGTCAATGCCGACGGTGTAATAAAACAGGCCTGGCTCGTCCTTGCAAAATGAAGGGTGCCGGCAAGGTGCCTGAAGAGCTTTAAATTTCTAATATCCATAATCTGCCTTCTTTTGGTTAAAAAGGGGTCAACCTGTTTTCAGATTTTGCAATACCATATACCGCTGTTATTACCAAGTGCAATATGACTTTGTTTTTCAACACAATCCGGCTGATTTTACTTTTCTCTTTCGCTGTTTATTTCGCTTGCCCTTTAACAGTCATTCTGCTAAATTTTTTTGCATCATTCTTGAAAAACAGATGTTTCGTCCTTTTGTTTAAAGGAGAAAAAAATGAAACAAAATAACCTGACAATCGGCACCAGAATATCCGGAAATTTTCTGATTATCCTTTGTCTCCTTCTTGGCGTGAGCCTGACAGGTATCCTGGGGTTTAGAAAAATCGTCGACAATGCCTCTGAGGTGATCGAAGGAAACAAACTGGACGGGATTCTCGCCCAGAAGGAAGTGGATCACCTGGTCTGGGTCAATCAGGTCAACGCCCTGCTGACGGACGAAAAGGTGACAACCCTGGATGTACAGACCGATGACCATAAATGCGGGTTTGGCCAGTGGCTTTATGGAGACGGCCGAAAAGAAGCCGAAATTCTGGTTCCGGATCTTAAAAAATTATTTTCAGCCATTGAAAAACCCCATTATCTGCTCCATGAATCCGCTAAGGCCATTAAAGATGCTTATCGGCCCGTTGATACCCGGCTGGCTGAATTTTTAAGCCAGAAAAAGATCGAACATCTTTTGTGGACCCATAAGATTAAAGATTCCCTGTTAAACCGGTCTGAAGAATTTGATATTCAACTGGACCCAACCCAGTGCAGCCTGGGTAAATGGATTGTTTCGGAAAAAACAATGAGCCTGAAAAAAACGGATAAGGAATTTTCCATGATCCTGGATGAAATGATTTTGCCGCATAAGATGCTTCATGAAAGCGCCCATATCATTAAATCTTTCTTAAAGGAAAAAAAAATTGAACAGGCCCACGCCTATTATCTTGAAAATACAATGAAATATGGCGAAAAAACCCTTGAAGTAATTGACCGGATGATTTTATGGCATCATGAAAAGATGAAAGGGATTGAAACCGCACACACCATTTATTTTGAAACCACCATGCCGGCCCTGACTGAAATTCAGACCTTATTAAAGGGAATCCGGAAAATTGCCAGGGAAAATATCATGTCGGATCAGATCATGCTCTTTTCTGCCCGGCACTCAAAGAATACGGTTGTCTATTTAAGCCTTTTTGCTGTTTTAGCAGGAGTCATACTCTCTTTTCTGACAGTCCGGGGATTAAACAGCCTTTTAAAGGCCATTGCAGGCGGCATTGATGATAGTGCAAGCCAGGTCGCACTGGCTGCCCGCGAAATTGCCACCTCCAGCCAGTCCCTTGCAGAAAATGCAGCAGAGCAGGCAGCCACGGTTGAAGAAACATCATCTTCCATACACGAGATGACGGCCCATAGCAGGCAAACCTCTGAAATGACCCGCAGTACACAGGAATTGATGAACCGGAACATTGAAAATTCAGGTCAGTCACTTAAAGCCATTATAGAAATCACCACCCAAATAAACCAGATTGTTGCTGATGGAGATAAAATGGGAGAAATCATCAAAACAATTGACCAGATTGCCTTCCAGACCAATCTTTTGGCGCTGAATGCCGCTGTGGAAGCTGCCAGGGCCGGTGAGGCCGGTGCCGGATTTGCCGTAGTAGCTGATGAGGTCAGAAACCTTGCCATAAAGTCAACCAAAGCTGCCCGCACCACCCAGGAACTCCTGGATGAAACCATATCCAGGATCGGCCAGGTGTCGGTATCCATCGGCACCATGAACCGGAATTTTGAAGGTATTGTGGAAAGTGCCGCTATTATCGGGGAAAAAACCGATGGAATTACATCTGCAAGTCTTGAGGTTGCCAGAGGTCTTGATCAGATTGCAACCGCTACCACTGAAATCGACAAGATTACCCAACAGATAGCGGGCAATTCCGAAGAATCGGCTGCCGCCTCGGAAGAGCTCAGCGCCCAGGCAGAAGAAATGGGCTCCATGGTGGCTGAATTGACCCGGATGGTATATGGGAAAAAATATTCCAGGGTGAAGCAAATTAAACCCCAAATGAATCAAAAGGCGCTGATAATGAAGTAATATTGCAAATTTTAAAATTTGATATTGCAAATGATTCATTTGACGCAATTAACAATTCGAATTATAAATACAGCGGATTAGAACCATAAGACATTAAACGGATCAAGGAGAACATCATGAGTCAAAATTATTTTAATTCGCTGCCGTTACGGTTGCAACTTCAGGAGCTGGGACAGTGCCGGCTCATGAAAGCATCGGAATTCAACGGGGTTGAGGCTTTAAAAGGTAAAAAAATCGTTATTGTCGGATGCGGGGCACAGGGCCTTCACCAGGGACTGAACCTGAGGGACAGCGGGCTTGATGTGTCTTATACCCTGAGGGATGCTGCCATCAAAGAAAAACGGCAGTCCTGGAAAAACGCCGTGGAAAATGGATTCCATGTGGGCACCTATGAAGAACTCATTCCAAAGGCAGACCTTTTAATCAATCTGACCCCGGACAAACAGCACACCCATGTCATTGAATCGGTTATGCCGCTCATGAAAAAAAATGCCTGCCTTTCCTATTCCCATGGATTCAATATTGTGGAAGAAGGCATGCAGATCCGAAAAGACATCACCGTGATCATGGTGGCGCCCAAATCCCCTGGAACCGAAGTCAGGCAGGAATATAAAAGAGGGTTTGGTGTGCCGACCCTTATCGCCGTCCACCGGGAAAACGATCCCAGAGGCGAAGGTATGGGCCTTGCCAAAGCCTATGCCTGCGGCACCGGCGGCGACAGGGCAGGCGTTTTGCAGTCCTCCTTTACAGCAGAGGTCAAATCCGATCTTATGGGTGAACAGACCATTCTCTGCGGTGTCCTCCAGACCGGATCACTGCTCTGCTATGACAAAATGATTGAACAGGGAGTTGATCCTGGGTTTGCCTCAAAACTGGTCCAGTACGGCTGGGAAACCATTACCGAAGCCCTGAAGCACGGCGGGGTCACCCATATGATGGACCGATTGAGCAATCCTGCCAAAATCCTGGCCCTTCATCTTTCCGAAGAGCTGAAAACCATCCTGACCCCATTGTACCAGGAGCATATGGACAATATCATGTCCGGCTGTTTTTCAACCACCATGATGCAGGACTGGAAAAACGATGATGCCGACCTGTTAAGATGGCGGAAGGAAACCGGAGCGACAGCTTTTGAAAACTCCGTTGCCGCGGATCAGGTTATCCCTGAACAGGATTATTTTGACAAGGGTATCCTCATGATAGCACTGGTCAAGGCAGGCGTGGAACTGGCCTTTGATACCATGGTCGCCACCGGGATCGGTGAAGAATCCGCTTATTACGAATCCCTGCATGAGCTCCCCCTCATCGCCAACCTGATTTCCAGGAAAAAACTCTATGAAATGAATGTGGTTATTTCAGACACGGCTGAGTACGGGTGTTATCTTTTCAACCACAAAGCCTTGCCCCTGCTTTCCGGATTCATGAAAAAACTTGATGCCACTGTCATCGGCAAAGGCCTGGATGTGCAAAACACCGGGGTGGATAATATCGAGCTTATCCGGGTCAATGAGGCCATCCGCTCCACCGGCGTTGAAAGGATCGGAAAAGAACTCAGGGCTTATATGAGTTCCATGAAACCCATTTATTAAAAATTCCAAAGCTTCTCCGGCCCCGGCATCACAGCAGTTTTGTGAATATATGCCGGGGTCCGGCATGGCCTTCCCTGCTAAACTCATGCCGATTGTCTGACCAGTCTTTCAAGGACGGCCGTCATGATTTCATTGATCCTGGTGAATCTTTCTTCATGGGCCGTCAATTCTTTTTCTGACTGTACAAAGGGTGATTCATCAAGCTCATGCCCACAGTTTTTAATCAGTGCCCCGGCCGACTCCGGCGTGGTTTCCAGATGAAACTGAAACCCCACAATCCGGTTATCCATGATAAACCCCTGGTTGAGACAGGCCGGGCTTGAGGCAATCCGGACAGCGGATTCCGGTATATCAAAGGTGTCACCGTGCCAGTGGAAGACTTCGATTCTGTCTTGGAATACATCCTTGAAAACCGTATCCCTGGTTTCATCGCTGATGGTCAACGGAAACCAGCCGATTTCCCGGTTTTTGTTTTTATAAACCCTTGCCTCCAGGACATCTGCGATCAATTGAGCGCCAAGGCAGATCCCAAGAACAATTTTCCCTTGATCCATGCAGGCCCTGATAAAGGCTTTTTCCTTTTTCATCCAGGGGTACTGCAAATCATCGTGAACCCCCATGGGTCCGCCCATGACAATCAAAAAATCAATAGATTGAGGATCAGGCAAGGCCTGGCCCTCATAAAGCAGGGTTGAACCCGGCTTATGGCCTTTGTTTTCGAAATATGTTGCCATGCTGCCGATTCCTTCAAACGGCACATGCTGCAAATAATGAACCCGCATTGTTATTTTATCCTTATATAATTCATTATTATTACTGTTTTTCATTTCCGGGATGGATTCAACCAGGGCTGTTCAACACCGGAATGATGCGATTTAAAAAGAATGCTACTATGAAAGGATTGAAAAAGTCAACAAAACCGGTTCAACACTGAATATTTGCCATAAGAAATTTTGCATAACCCGTTTTAAGGTGTAATAATGATAATTGACGGTCATGTCCATGGGATGATCCCAATAACAAAGAAGAATTGGAGCCCTTTGTCAAAGGAATTTAAGGATCAGGTCCGGCTGGCCCCTTGAGTCCTATTCCGGACCCACATATTTTGATTGACAAAAAATGCTATCCTATTTATAAATCAAGCCTCTTGATAAAGGCGGTAATGAATGATTTCAGAAAGGACATCAAATCGTGAAAAAATGGTTTATGTGCTTATTGATGGCTTGTTTAATCGCATCAAATGCCCTGGCAAAAGAAACCCGGAAGCCTAAAATTGCTCCCCCGGCTCCGGCCAAAAAAGAAAAGGCTGCGGCCCCTCCCCAGGATGAGGCCCCGTTTAAGGCGCTGATCGTAATGGAAACAAGCACCGGGAAAGTGCTTGAAGAGGTAAATTCTCACCTGAAACACCCCCTGGCCAGTGTTACCAAGCTCATGACGGCCTGCATCGTCATGGAAAAATTGCAATCCGGAGCCAATCAGTTAACGGATATGATCATGATATCTGCTGCTTCATCAAAAATGGGCGGCAGCCAGGTATATCTGAAGCAGGGCGAATCCTTTACCCTGGAAGAACTGATGAAGGCCATCATGATTGCCTCTGGAAATGATGCAGCCCATGCTATCGCCGAGCATATTGCAGGGACCCAGGAAGCTTTTGTGGAAGAAATGAATAAAAAGGCCAAAAGCCTTGGTATGAATGATTCCGAATTTCATAGCGTCCATGGACTGCCTCCGGGGCCAGGTCAAATGGAAGATGTCAGTTCCTGCCACGATCTGATGCTCCTGTCCAGGGAGTTGCTCAAATATCCGAAGCTTCTTGAATGGACTTCCATCCGGACCGAACCGTTCAGGGATGGTGCGTTTATTATGAACAACCACAACAAGATCATCGGCAAACTGCCTGGAACGGATGGATTCAAGACCGGATTTTATGCAAAGGCCGGATTTAATGTGGTTGCAACGGCTCAAAAAAACGGACTCAGGCTTGTTGTAGCAGTTCTGGGAAGCCCCAGCGCCAGGATCAGAGACGGCATTGCCATTGAAAAATTTAAAAAATACATGGCCGTAATCAATATGGTCCCCCTGGCTCAAAAAGGCCAGGGTATGGGGGAAGCCATTGCATTACCCGATGGGGAGACACAATCCTTTCATGCTGTAGCCGCATCGGATTTTTCCTACCCTGTATTAAAGGAAAAGCTGTCTACCGTTAAAAAGGAAATTCATCTGCCTAAGGAAATCAGCGGAGGGGTGGAAGCCGGACAGAAAATAGGCGATGTTGTGTTCATGCTGGGGAATGAAAGCCTTGCAACCGTGGATCTGGTCGCCCCCGCACAGATTAAAAGGCTGGGGTTTTTTAAACGGCTGCTCAGACGTATAGGACTCTGATTATGACAAGAGGCTGCCCATGAACCCCCGGCAACCCGAAGCTGATCCCATATCCCTATATGGCCTACAGTGACAAGATCCGGTAAGATCGGTTCCGGAACGACAAAGCATATTGATTTTTCAGGAAAAGGCAGGTATTTGTAGGTGATCCTGTTTACATAAAATCCTGGAGCAGTGCATGCGCCTTGAATGTTATAACCTGAATTATACCTACCCGGACAGTGAAGTGCCCGTTATCAGGGATCTTTCCTTCTCAATGGAAACCCCCGGGTTCAATGCCGTGTTCGGACCATCCGGGGTTGGAAAAACATCGCTGGCAAAGCTGATTGCAGGGATGGAACCTGGTTTCAGCGGCAAAATCATCACCACCGGCATTGACACAATCCTTTACTCCTATAACCTGGAAAGGCTCCCGGGGTGGTCCGGTACGGGAAACCACCTGGACAAGGTCACCCCGGACGGCAAGCAGCAGTTGAAAGACCGGCTGATCAGCATCTTTGAATTAAAGAATATCCTGGAATCCAGGTTTTCAAAGCTTTCCATGGGCCAGCAGAACCGGATTAACCTTGTCCGTTACCTTTTACAGGATTTTGATCTTTTAATTATGGACGAAAGCCTTGCCAATGTAGATGAAAAACTGAGGGAGACCATCATCCTGTCCATTAAGGATCTGTTTCCCGCAAAAATGTTTCTCTACATTTCCCACAACCTCATGGAAGTGTCCGGACTCTGCCGCGATGTTCTTGTGTTTGGCAAACCGTCCGGCAATAAGGGATGCTCCATCATCGGCGGCCGGGATTACACCAAAGGCTATCAACCGGATAAAGAAACCCTTGACCGGACCATGCTGGAGATCATGAATGCTATTTAGACGGATTTACCAGTTTCTGATTGTATATTTCATCGGTCTTATATTTCTGTTGCTGATCAAGGCGGTATTGTCCCTGTCCGATTATGTCATCCCGGGAGTCGGGCTTATCACGGAGACCTTTGGGCAAGTGTTAAACACCTATTTTTTTGATGTTATGAACACCATGTCGGTGACGGTCCTGGGTCAGTGCATCTCCATTGCCATGGCTTTCGGGGTCGGCATTGCAGGCCGGAAATCCTCCTGGATGGGTTCTTTTATCAAGGTAACGGCTTATAATATCCAGGCCTATCCCATTGTGGCACTTGCCCCCATTATTTTTATTCTCCTGGGGGACGGTTTTATTTCCCGGCTCCTGATCGCCTCCATGATCTGTTATTTTCCCCTTCTTTTATCTGTCCTGGGGATCATGGCCACACCCGTGGAGGATATTGAACATTTCTATATTATCACGGGCCGGATGCGCTGGCAGCTTGAGGTGAAAATCCGGGCTTTTGAAAATTTAAGCAAGATCACCACCGTGATTTCGGGCAGCGCAACCCTGGCCATGGCCGGGACCATTGTGGCGGAATTTATTGCAGCCAATGCCGGGATCGGGTATAGTATCCGGGTTGCCCTTTATCAGAGCGATCTTGCCAAAATCCTGGTCGCTTTATTCATGATCGGCATCATCATATCCATATACCAGGGCTGTCTTGAAACCCTGGGTGAACAGATAAAGACCCGATGGTCTGTTTCAAAGGGAGGAAACACGATATGAAAAAGAAAAATTTAATTTTCTGGATGTTTTTATTTGCCACTGCATTGGTGGCCACTTCCCATGCAGGGGAAACGGAATTGAATTACAGGCTGAAATGGCTATTTAACACAAGCGTTGCCGGTGACATATATGCAGAGGCCAAAGGATATTTCAGGGAGGCGGGACTGAAAGTCAATGTCAGAGAGGGAAGTCCGGAAAAAAACGCCATTAACGAGCTGGAACTCGGGCATTCGGATTTTGGTGTGGCATCGGCAGACCAGGTCATCCGAGCCCTTGACAAGGGAGCAAAAATCATTGTCCTGGCCCAGCTTTTCCAGGTCAGCCCCATGCAATGGATATACAGGACGGATCAGCCCCAAATCAAAACCCTTGAAGACCTGAAAGGACGAAATATCGGTATTACCTTTGGCGGAAACGATGAAACTGTTATGAACACCCTTTTTGCAAAGGCAGGCATCACAAAAAAGGATGTAAAAATTTTTGGTGTCCGGTTTGATTTTACCCCTTTTTTCAAGCGGGAAGTAGATGTCTGGCCGGTATATTTTAATTCCCAGGGAGTCATCCTGAAAGACAAACTGGAAAAAGAGGGTGAAAAGGTCTATTTTTTTAACCCTGCCGATTTTGGTGTTAATTTTGTAGCCAATTCTGTTATTACATCGGAAAAAACATGGAAAAACAGGCCTGATATGGTAAAAAAATTTACGGCTGCCCTTTTAAAAGGCTGGGAAGCTGCCATGGAACCTTCAAATGAAGCCGATGTCTTGATGGAAATTAAAAAAAAGGACAAGGAGTCCAATGACGAGCTGAGAAGGCTTCAGCTCATCGCTACCCGGGAGCTGATCAAACCATTAGCCTCCATAAAAATCGGGACCATTGACACAGATGCCTGGAAGCAGACCGAAACCATCATGCTTGATGAAAAGCAGATCAAAAAACCGGTCCATGTGGAGACTATGTTGAAAAACTGAAACCGCTCCGGGTTTGCCGTCAGGGATGGAGGATGATTTTTTTGCTTTTGGCATTGAACCGTATCATCATAAACAACCCTGAGGCTGAAAGACTGATGAGAAGGCCGCACCAGACACCAAAGATGCCCATGTCAAAGCCGAAAGCCAGGATATAACCGGAGGGAAGCCCCAGGAGCCAGTAGGCCACAAGGGTGATGAGGGTGGGGATTTTCATATCGGTCATGCCCCGTAAAATACCGATCCCGACAGCCTGGGTTCCGTCGGATACCTGGAAAAAGGCTATAATGATGAGAAGCGAGGCCGTAATATCAATAACGGCTTTGTCGGAGATATAAAACGCCGGCAGAATGTATCGCAAAAGAATAAACACCAGACCGGCCGATGCCATGAACAGGGCGCACAGGATGACGGCAGAAAATCCTGCCCTGCGTGTTCCCTGGATATCCTGCCGTCCGACAGCATTGCTTACCCGGATGGTGGCGGCAGAAGAGATCCCCATGGCCACCATAAAGGAAATATGTGCAATATTCAGGGCTATCTGGTGGGCGGCCAGAGCCGTGGTTCCCATCCAGCCGATCATAACGGCTGAGGCGGAAAAAGCGCTGACCTCAAAAAAATATTGCAAACCTGCCGGGATGCCTATGCCAAGAAGCTTTCGTACCATGGATAAATCAATTTTGGTAAAATTCAGGAAAGGATCGAATCGTTTCATTTTTGATGACCTTGTCACAACCACCATCAAGGCAAGGGCCATGAACGCCCTTGAGCTGATGGTGGCAATCCCGGCACCGGTCAGACCCAGGGCCGGAATTCCCAGTTTCCCGAATATGAAGATCTGGTTTCCAGCCACATTGACGATATTGGCCAAAAGGGTGATGACCATGGCAGGTTTCAGGAAACTCACCCCTTCGGCAAACTGCCGATAACTCTGGAACAGCATGAGAGGAAGGATGGACACTCCCAGGATTTTCATGTAAAGGGAAGCCGGGGCCACAATCTCCGGGGGTTGGTTCAGGCAGGAAATACCTTCTGAGAGAAAAAAAGTGAGCCCGCAGAGCACCATACCTGAAAAAAGATTGACAAGAATGCCCTGTCTTAAGACCATGCCGCATTCCTTATCTTTCCCAGCCCCCCAGGCCATGGCGGTCAAAGGGGTTACGGCCATGGTCAGGCCGAAACCGACCACCATGACCAGCATGAACATGGAATTGGCAATGGAGGCAGCAGCCAGGGCTGTTGCCCCGAGTTTTCCCACCATGATATTGTCCACCACCCCCATGAGCATCTGCCCGAGCTGTCCTACTACAATGGGAATGGACAAATGGACGGTTTTTTTGATTTCGTTTAAAAGCATATATCGCCATCAAGGTTATTTATAAAACACAAAGGCTGGATTAAATCGCAAATTCATAAAGAAATCAATAGAAAATCACAATAGTGTTGACCCGGTTTTTGAATTCAGCTACTTATGAGTTACAGGCTCAGGAATAGGATCAAATATCATGGAAAAAATAAATATCAATGCCGTCATCCCAGGAATGATCCTTGGTCATGATGTTGTAACCAAAGAAGGCCGGCTGCTGTTTCAAAAAAACCAGGAACTCTCACAAAAGGAGATCCGTACGCTGAAAATGTGGGGAATTCCGGAAATCATCATTGTATCTGAAAGCAGGAACGACCCAGGGACCGAAACCAGGCCAAAGGATCAGAGAGCCCGGCAATTTATAGATCACTGGTTTCGTCATAATGATATCACAAACCCTGTTATCAACATTCTTTATGACATCTGTCTTGACAGACTGGGAAAAAATCTGTTTGAAATTTCTTCCCTTTTTGGAAAAAACCGGGAAAAAACGGCTTTACCGGGCCAGGATAAGGTCGGTGCGGTCAAAGATATCCGCCGGCTTTTGAACGACAGATTAAAGCTTCCGGCCCTTCCGACCATTTTTGCCGAAATCAATGAAGCCGTTCAAAAACCCAGTTGTTCAGGCAAGGAGATTGCCTCCATTGTCAGCAAGGACCCGAGTCTCAGTGCAACGCTTTTAAAAATCATAAACAGCGCCTATTACGGGTTTACTGAAAAAGTGGAATCTCTTCAGTTTGCCGCCATGGCCCTGGGAACCCGTCAGGTCAGCTCCCTTGCCCTTGGAATCACTGTTGTCAATTATTTTAAAGGGATATCTGACAAAAGAATCAATATGCAGTCTTTCTGGCGACACAGTGTTGCCTGTGCCATTACAGCCAAAACGATAGGTGCCCATGTAAGGGGTGTTGAACCTGAGAGGGTGTTTATCGGCGGCCTCCTCCATGATATCGGCCGGCTGGTGTTTTTAACCGTATTTCCGGATGATTATAATCTGCTCCTTTCAAAATTACAGGGTCAGGGGAATTTTTTATATCAACTGGAGCCCATGTCTTTTGGTTGCAATCATGCTCAATTCGGAAGCATGCTGACGGAAACATGGAATTTTTCCGACAAGATTTCGAAATTGATTCACCATCATCATGATGAGTTTAAAACACTTCCCCAGCTTGAAATTGCAGTGGTTTATATTTCGAACTGGCTTGTAAATGCAACCGGTATCGGATTTTCCGGGGAAAAGGAATTACCGGCCCTGAATATGAATGCCTGGAAAGCCCTGGTGATACCCCCAAGCCTTTTGGATTCCATTATGAAACAGGTTGACCGGCAGGTGGTCGAAACGGTAAGATTTTTTTATGAATGATTCTCAAACAGCACACCTTGAAAAAAGAGTGGCCTACCTTGAAGAGACCAATCTTTTCAAGATGATGGCCCTTGAGTTGACAAGGGAACTGGGTGAATTCCATTCCAGTATCAACAAACTGGAAACGCCGGATATCATTTTTGAAAAATGCGCCGTCCGCATCCGGCAGATTATGGGATTCAGGCAAATCGCTTTTCTTCTGGTGGATGAAAACAATTCTGATTTTCATTTATCCTGCTGTTTTCCTGAGGCTGGTAAAGAAATACTTGAAAAAGAGATTGACCTCCTGATTGAGGATGGAACTTTTTCCCGGGCCCTGCTGGAAAAAAAACCGGTCACGGCTTATTCAGCAGATTTTCGCCGGCAACTCCTGCTTCATGTTCTTTCAACTGTTTCCCGTGTCCGGGGGATGGTTGTCGGTGTGCTGGAAAAAAACGCCAAATACATCCCCGAAGCTTGTTTTGAGCTTTTTACCATATTGATGGCACATTGCGCCAATACCCTGGAAAGCTTTGAGCTTTACTCGCGGTTGAGAGACAGCGAGAAACAATACCGCCTGCTGGCTGAAACCGCCGGAGAAATTATTCTTTTGATTTCCGGCAGCGGGAAAATCCGGTTTGCCAATGAAGCAGCCTTTAAACTCAGCGAATATTCGCGGCAGGTTCTGACAGCCATGAATATCAATGCATTAATTGAAGATTATCCTTTTACCAAGGTAAAGGGCCATGAGGGGGAGACCGGTTTTTATGCAGCCCTTCTTTTGTCACGGTCAGGGAAAAAGATCCCTCTTGAAATCAATATCAAGCCTGTTTTTAATGGGGATTTGCCCACTGGAAACCTGATCGTCGGCAGGGATATTTCTGAAAGGATTAAAGCAGAGAAGGAAAAAAAGACTCTGGAGGAAAAGCTGTGGCAGACACAGAAAATGGAAGCCATAGGATTACTGGCCGGAGGGATTGCCCATGATTTTAATAACATTTTAAGTATTATCGTGAATTATACATCCCTGTCTCTTTCCGGAACCCCGGAAAAAAGCCTGGTGCACGGGCATCTTAAAAAGGTGGAACTTGCTTCAAAAAGAGCGGTTCATCTGGCAAGAAAACTTTATACCATCGGCCGGAAGGATGAACATCAGAAAAAGGTGATCAATCTTGTCTCTACAATCAATGAAACCATTGATCTTGTTTCCTCTTCACTGGGAAAAAATATTACCGTTATTCCTGAGATGGCGGGCGGAGCACTGACAGTCCTGGCAGAAGAGACGCGAATCCAGCAGATTTTGATGAATTTGATCACCAATGCTGCCCATGCCATGGGAAATACCGGCGGAACCATAACCGTTTCAGCCTGTAAAACCATCGTCCTTGATGTAAGTACATTTCCGGGCCAGGGCCTTTTACCCGGAGATTTTATCCGGCTCAGCATTATGGATAATGGACCCGGAATTGATCCAAAGGATCTCCCCCGGGTCTTTGATCCCTATTTTTCCACAAAAAACGGGGAAGACAACTCAGGCCTGGGCCTTGCCGTTGTTCACGGGATCGTCAAACACTATAAGGGGGCGGTGGAGGTTCAAACACAATTGGGCCTGGGAACGACGTTTCATGTCTATCTCCCGGAGGCTGGGGATTTCCCACACGGACAGCAATGATTTTATCCGCTCCCATGCTGGTCCAATGCGTTCACGGATTTAAATTTAACCTGTATAAAGGGTCTCCGATCAGCACCATTTTCCAGGAAAGATACGGCAGGCTGACCAGGTAAGATTCTGACAGGGTTAAATACCCTTCCATCAAAAAATTAAAAAATATTTCAGGAACAGGGAAGGCCTGGACATAAGGTTCGCTGACAGGTCCGACAGTAGCTGCGATTCCATTGTCCAGCATTTTTTTGCACCAGACCTGACTGTCCGGGTTCTTCAGGGTTGCACACTCTGAACTTGCAATATGATAGCCCACAGAGCCTTTCTGCCAGGCGAAGGCATCAATATATCTGGCAAGGCTGTACCAGCCGCAATAAAGAGCAGTATCCGGGCTTTCCCCTTTCTGGAACAGGCTTTCTGAATCATTTATCACAACCTCAATCCGTTTTTTTTTTGCAAGGGTCCTGGAGGCTTGATGGATGGACCGGTCATAGAATGCATATCCGGCCACGGTTTTGTCTTCCGGGTATTTCCATCGGGCATCAAAGTAGGCCTTTCCCTTCAGCCCTGTTTTTTCCGCTTCAATACTGTCGTCAATGATTCTTTTTACAATGATTTCCGTGGCGCCGTCCAGCCTGCCGGTTATAAGAACCTCTGACTGAGCTATGGGTAGTTTCCGGCCCCTGAACCCAAGGTAATAGGGATTCGGCTGCCACATATTCAGATCATACCTGTCTTTTTTAACAAGAGTCAGCTCGGAATCAAACGCTGCCACCTTGTCGATATTTTTTAGATATTCTGCCAGGGCGTTTTTCAATTCAGATAATTCTTCATTTTTTTTCTGTTTCAGATCATTATCCAGTTTTTTTTCTTCAGCCAGATCCTCTTCAAGAATTTTTTTTCTTGCTTCAAGTTCTGATATTCTTGATGTTTCAGCCAAAGTTTTTTCAGGAGCCGAGATTATCAAAGGAATTCCAAACACAGTGACAAGTGCCCTGATTCCTTCATGCTGATCCAAAAACCGCCGGATTGGCGGGATGGCTTTTTTCTCATATTCTTCCCGTGAACAGGTTTCTTTTTCGGTCATGAACAATAGAACCAGATTTTTTTCCGGGATCTGTCTTTTTTTCATGTAATATTGAGCAAGTCCCTTGCTTTTTGCTGCATTGGTATTGGCAATGACAAGGACTTCTTCCGGCTCCAGGGCGCAGGCCGGTACCTGACTGAAAAAAAGGATCAGGCAAAAAAGAAAAACAGGGCCTGTTCTGAGGCAGGGTTCATTCATAACGGCCTTTCTTTAAAAAGGTCATCAAACCGGGTTTTGGGATAAGGGGAATTCCCCTGAAGAAAAACGAATGGGCATTAGATTTCATTGCTGATAATCCTCAACCCGTCCAGGGTCAGAGACGGCTCCACTTTTTCTATGGTTTTCGATAATCCTGAAATTAACGGCGCAATCCCGCCGGTGGCAATAATCCGGGGGTTGGAATTCATCTCCTTTGAGATTCTTTCCACCATTCCATCGACCATAGCTGCATTTCCATAAATGAGCCCGGATTTGATACTGTCAATGGTATCCCTGCCGATGACCGTGTCCGGGGCTTTGAATATTTCAACCCTGGGAAGCCTGGAAGCCCTCTGGAAAAGTGCTTCCGCAGAAATCATGACCCCTGGAACAATGGCGCCGCCGATATATTCGCCTTTTTCAGAGATGACGTCAAAGGTGGTGGCGGTTCCAAAATCAATGACAATCAGAGAGGTCTTATATTTTCTGTAGGCAGCCACGGCATTTACAATCCTGTCCGCCCCGACTTCGTTAGGGTTATGATAAAGAATAGGCATGAGTTTTTTAACAGAAGCCGGGTTGATCCATAATGGGGAAAGACCCAGGTATTTTTCACAAAAGGCATTCAGGATGGAAACCGAAGACGGCACGACCGAAGAAATAACGGTCTTCCGGATAGTTGAACGCAGGATGCCTTTATCAGCGAAAAGGGCATTGGCCAGAACATTAAATTCATCTGCCGTGGTATCCCGGATGGTTCGAATCCGCCAGTCATATTTAAGGGTGTCTCCATCATAAACACCGATGACCGTGTTTGTATTTCCAACATCAATGACCAGAAGCATGGAAGGTCTCCTTTAATTAATCTTTATGGTAAACATCTGTGGGCTTGCATCCGTCATAATCAGGTCCACGGGTATATCGACATATGCCTGCCTCACATAAACACCAGGTTTCATGCCCTTTAAATCAATAAAAGAATATATCCGGCTCAAGACCTCTTTATTGCTCACTTTTTCAAACGGGCCTTTTATGCTGACGGTTATACCGGCCGGTTCAATTTTTACCGGAAAAGCTGAATTCCACACCAGGACAGGGATATTTTCAATTATTTTTGAAACAAACCGCTGTTGAACCGGAACCGTAACCGTAACTACCTGATCGGTAGAAGATACGATGGAGGGATATTCCAGGTCAAGGGGGATCTTTTTTTTAAACCCTTCATTTATATTGGTGAGATCAATGGGTTTTGTCTTTAATTCAATAATCGTATCAATCACAGAAGCAGGGCCGGTCAACTCGACACTGGGGGGATCTGATGCCGCATCCAGAGCCATATAGCCTTGCGCAGGCGTCCCGGTATAGGGAATCTTGATCTGAAAAATTTTCCGCACTTTTTTTTCAAGCCTGACAATGAGATAAGACGGCTTGACATTCAGGATCTTGATGGCGGAATTCATGGGGATCCTTTTTTTATATACAGGGACAAAATATTCTCCCGGTTCAATGGAATCAAAATCCCCGGCAGGATCAAATGCAAGGTCCGTATACAGATCTACAGAATACCGGATGCTCTCCTTGTTGATACGTTCCATCAGTCTTGGTGCTGCCTGTATCCGGATTTCAATTTTATCCGTACGGAATTCTGTAAGGACCATATTCTCAGGAATATTGGAAAAATCCACAGGAAAAAGAAGATCAGTCTCAACAGGCTCTGTATTACAACCCGCCGTAAAAAAAATACACCATAAGAGAAGCAGGGGGGTCCTAAAAAACGTAAACCTATGCATTCCTGATCGAATCTAAAATACGGGAAAAAGAAGTCAGTTTTTCAACATCATGAACCCTGACAATATGGGCTCCTTTCATGATGGAAGCAGCAGCCGCCGCAAGGGTTCCGTATTCGGTCCGGATATGATCCGGACCCACGGGAATTTTTTCTTTTCCGGACAGAATCTTCTGGATGAATGATTTTCTCGATGGCCCCACAAGGACCGGAAAACCAAGGTCGGTAATTTTTTCAAGGTGATTGATGAGAACCAGGTTGTGCTCTACGGTTTTTCCGAATCCAATGCCGGGGTCAAGGATGATATGCTCTTTTCTTATCCCTTTTTTAACAGCATAGTCTGCCCGTGACGCAAGATAAGAGGTGATTTCCATCATGAGATCGTCATAATCCGGGTTCACCTGCATGGTCTTAGGCGTTCCCTTCATGTGCATGAGGATGACCGGGGTCTGCCTTTGGGCTGCAAGATCAGCCATGGCAGGATCTTTTTCAAAGGCAGAAATATCATTAATGATGGAAGCACCTGCATCAAGGGCTTGTTTTGCCACAGCAGACTTTACCGTATCAATGGAAATGGGGATGGAGATATGTTTTGCAAGGGCTTTAATGACCGGGATCACCCGGTCCAGTTCTTCTTGTTCCGATACAGGTGCGGCAAAGGGTCTAGAGGATTCACCGCCGATATCCAGGATATGTGCCCCGTCTTTGGCAAGTTTGAGCCCATGTTTCACGGCATTATCATAGGTATAAAACCGGCCGCCGTCGGAAAAAGAATCCGGCGTGGCATTTAAAATGCCCATGATACAGGTTTTATAGCCAAGATCCAGTCTGTACCGGCCAAATTCAAGTGTAAAGGCTTGCATGAAATTCCTTTATGATTTAAGATTCCTTATTTTCCTCGTTCACATCCTCCCCGGCTTCAGCAGAGGTTTCCGAAACTTCCGGCGTCACCAGAGCTTCCGGTGCCACAGGCTGCTGAGGCATCTGGAAAACGTTTTTTTTGCCGAAAAAGTCAAAATCAGGCCGAATGGAAGCAATCAGATCATCCAGTTCAGGACCGAGAACGGTTTCCTTTTCAATCAGCAGCTTTGTCAAGGCATGCAGGATATCTATATTTTCTTCCAGGACTTTTTTTGCGGCCTGGTATGCCCGGTCAATAATGAGGGCCACTTCCGCATCAATCTTCCTGGCTGTTTCCTCAGAATAGGTTTTCGCCTGGGTAATTTCCCGACCAAGGAAAATATTGTCATCGTGATTTTCATAGGACAGGGGTGCCAGATTATCACTCATGCCAAAAGTCCGGACCATCCGGTGGGCAAGCTTTGTCGCCTGTTTGATATCATTGGAGGCCCCGGTACTGATTCGTTTGAAAATCAGTTCTTCCGCCACCCGGCCGCCGAATGCAATGGCCAGCTCACTTTCAAGCTGGTCCTTATATTTGAAATCCCCTTCTTCAGGAAGAAACCAGGTCACCCCGGCTGCTCTTCCCCTGGGAATAATGGTGATTTTATTAACTGTATCCGTATTGGGAAGAAACCTTGCCACAAGAGCATGTCCGCCCTCGTGATAGGCTGTGGTCTTCTTTTCTTCTTCCTTGATGACCTTGGATTTTCTTTCAAGGCCCATATAGACCTTGTCTTTGGAATCTTCAAAATCCTTCATGGAAATTTTCTCTTGACCCCGCTTGGCCGCAAGAAGCGCAGCCTCATTGACCAGGTTTTCCAGATCCGCCCCGGAAAACCCGGGGGTTCCCTTTGCAAGCAGCATGGGGTCAACATCAGGCGCCAGGGGGGTTTTTTTCATGTGAACCCGTAAAATACCTTCACGGCCTTTGATATCCGGCATATCCACCACAACCTGGCGGTCAAACCGCCCCGGCCTGAGAAGGGCAGGGTCAAGCACATCGGCCCGGTTGGTGGCAGCCATGAGAATAACCCCTTCATTGGATTCAAATCCGTCCATTTCAACCAGGAGCTGATTCAGGGTCTGTTCCCGTTCATCGTGGCCGCCCCCGAGTCCTGCACCTCTCTGGCGGCCGACCGCATCAATCTCATCAATAAAGATAATGCAGGGGGCATTCTTCTTGCCCTGGGCAAAAAGGTCCCTGACCCGTGAAGCACCGACACCCACAAACATTTCAACAAAATCAGACCCGCTGATGGTGAAAAACGGCACTCCTGCTTCTCCGGCAACAGCCCGTGACAAAAGAGTCTTCCCGGTGCCGGGGTTTCCCACCAGCAGCACGCCTTTGGGAATTCGTCCGCCCAGGCGGGTATATTTAGCCGGGTTTTTCAGGAAATCCACGATTTCGGTGAGTTCTTCCTTGGCTTCATCAATGCCCTGGACATTGGCAAAGGTTACTTTTTCCTTTTTATCATCGATTAATCTTGCCCGGCTCTTCCCAAAGGACATGGCTTTGCCGCCGCCCCCGCCCTGCATCTGGCGCATGAAAAAAATCCAGACTCCGATAAGGACAATCATGGGCAGCCAGGATACGATAATGGACATAAACCAGGAAGATTCAGCCGGGGGCTTGGCCTTGATGGCCACCTTTTTTTCACGCAGATAGCTGATGAGATCTCCGTCATTGGGTGCAAAGGTTTTGTATCTGGCTCCGGCGGTATCTGTCAGATAAAGGTCCTGGCCCTGGATGACCACGTTCTGGATACGGCCGTCCTGGACCATGGAAAGGAATTCGGAATATCCGATATCTGCCTGGCCGGTTTGCTGCTGGTTGAAAATATTATAGAGCATGATCATCATCAGTACGATGACCAGCCAGAGAGAAATGTTTTTATAAAACGGATTCAATGTTTTTCCTTTCATTTCGTATTAAAGCCAAACCATCATCAGCTTATTCATGAGGCCTCCCGCAATCAGATCCTGTATATCCCAGGATAACGGCCCCGGCCACATAAAAACTATTTAATATATAAACATCAAATCCGAATATACAAGAAAAAGTTTTTTGTTCTGAAAACGGATTTGATGTTTTTGAAATCAGATCCGGCCTCCTTTTGTTAATTTTCCGATTTCCCTCAACGGTCTTTCTTCCTTTTTGATTGTAAGGGTATCCTTTTGTTTATATATCCTGATCCGTCCGGGAAGATCCAGGCTGGTGCCGGAATGCCGGTTAAAACAAAAATCCAGGATATCCTCCATATGGGTAAGTGATATCCGTCTTAAATCTTTTTTAACCTTCCCTATGCCTTTTCTGATCACCCGGTTTACCATGGCCGGATGAAGTTTTGACAGCTTTTTTTTTGAAAACGAGATAAAAGAGGCGTCTTTTATGGTCAGGCAGGATTCAAATTGTTTTTGTGCTTCAGCATCCAGGTATTCTTCTTCCTGCCTTAAGATGTGGCTCAGCCGGTCCAGGGCATTAATGATTTCAGGATTATAATCTGATTCCAGAACAGGAATCAGCCGGTGACGAACGGCATTTCTCAAATAGGTTGTATCCGTGTTTGAGGCATCCACTCTGAACGGCTGGTCTTCAGCCTTTAAAAAATCAAGGATATCTTTTTTTGTTTTCCGGATCAGGGGCCGGATATAAAGATTATCCCGCACCGGCGGTATGCCGGAAAGCCCTTTGGGTCCGGCCCCCCTTAAAAGATTAATCAATACCAGTTCTGCATTATCGTTTTTATTGTGGCCCGTGGCTATCTTTTTATATCCATGATCATGGGAAAGCATGGAAAAAAAATCGTATCTTACCTCTCTTCCGGCTTCTTCGACCGATAACCGGTGGTGTTCAGCATGGGATTTCACGTCCTTTTGTTTACAGAAAAAAGGAAGGCCGAATTTTTGTGCAAGTTCCCTGACAAAGGCTTCATCCCTTAAGGAGTCCTCTCCCCGGAGCAGGTGGTTTAAATGGGCGATCCCGATGTCAAGATCATAGGACGGCTTCAGAAAAATCAGCAACAGCACAAGAGCAACGGAATCCGGCCCCCCGGAAACAGCAACCAGAACAGAATCTTTGGGTTCAAGCATTTTGAATTCACGGACCGTGTTTTCAATGGTGCGGTAAAAGTCTTTTTTCAGTTTTCCCGGTTCCATGATTCAACAGGCAAAAAGAGGTTGAGTGGTTTTCGGCAGGAAGCCGGCTGCCCGGCCCTTTTCAAAAAAAGCCGTGACAGCCTCTTCCCCGGCCTTTCCGATATCTTTTGAAAACTCATTGACATAAAGATGGATATGCTGCCGGATGACGGTTGCATCCAGCTCCTGGGCATGGGTTTCAATATAATCATAGGCCAGGCCGGGATGCAAAAATGCATGGTCAATGCTTTGTCCGATGAGTTCCTGTATATCGCAGGCAACGGCCGGGTCCATATCCCGCTTGACGGCAATGCATCCGAGGGGGATGGGAAGCGACATCTTTTTTTCCCACCATTGCCCGAGATCGGCTTTCATCTCAAGACCCAGGGACGGGTAGACGAACCGGCCTTCATGGATGATCACGCCGAAATCCGCCTTTTTTTCAACAACAGCCGGCATGACGGTTTCAAAGGGCATGGGAACAAGGGAAAACGCCTGGCCCGGGAAAACATCTTCCATGTAAAACCGGAACAGGTGGCAGGCCGTTGTCCCCATGCCGGGGACAGCCACCATTGGTTTCTTTTTATCATCTGCTGATCGTCCGGGAAGAGAGATCAAAAGGGGGCCGCATCCCATTCCCAGGGCAGACCCGGTCCGAAGCAGGGCATACTGGTCCATGAGGCTGCCCAGTGCTGCAAAGGAGAGCTTGGTAATATCATAAACCCCTTTTTTTGCAGCCTGGTTCAGGGTTTCCACATCCTTAAGAACAATGTCAAAGCGATACCCGCGAAGGTCGATCAATTGCCGGGCCATTGCCTTAAAAATAAAGGTATCATTGGGACAGGGGGAATAGGCAAGTCCATAGGGATGCTGTTTGTTCATAGAAAGTTCTTATCAGATTTTCTTTCAGAATGGAATTTTGATTTGAAAATTTTTCTTGCCCAGGCCATGGGTTTCCTCATTTGAGAGTTGCTTGATGATTCCGAATTCAAATCAGGGCATTCGGATATCTTTAAGTCTCCGGTTTCTATAAAAATTGAAAAATGCCCGTCAAATGTATCTCCAAAAGAGAGCAATTCAGGGAACCCTTTCCGAATAAACTATATTTTCACAATAACTGATTTTTGAAATCCCTTTACAAGTTTTATAGACGTTGATACAAATTTTATTTGAGTTTTATTAAGAGTCGGTATGCCACATCTTTTTAAAGATATGCGGCTAATTATCAATATTTAGAGTGATATGCGGACAACTGATTAATTACTATTTGGTTGTACGACGTAAAAGATAAAATTTTACTACCCTATTAATCATTAAGTAATGTAGTTTGCTCAAATCAAACTCGATTCGGAGGTTATATAGTGCCTGACCGGAAACCCCTGATTTCGATTTCATCCGGGTTCGGCGGGCTGG
>MGTJ01000223.1 GCA_001799395.1 Desulfobacterales bacterium RIFOXYA12_FULL_46_15
GATTCTGTAAGAATCAGTGGGGGTAAAATAAATTTAAAAAATTGAAACACCCGTCATTGTAGTAAATCGTTCAAGGGTTTCGACTCCCAGATAGGAATTTCCATATTTATCAAGTTCAGGGCTCCATACACATATTGCTAACTCTTTTGGAATAATGGCAACAATGCCTCCACCAACTCCACTTTTACCAGGCATTCCTGCCCTGAACGCAAAATCGCCTGATTCATCATATAATCCGCAGGTTAACATAAGCGAACTGATTCGTTTGGATTCACTTATTGTAAGAATTCTTTTATCATTTCCCGGTATAATTCCGTGATTTGCAAGAAACAAAAATGAACGTGCCAGATCCATACACGACATGGAAATTGAACATTGGTGAAAATAAAAATCAAGAACAGCATCTATATTATTGGTTATGTTTCCAAAACTTTTCATAAAATTTCCAAGAGCAGCGTTTCTGAATCCTTTTTCTTTTTCCGAAGCAGCCACTTTGAGATCGAAATTTATATCTTCATTCCCGGATAACTCACGTACAAAGGAAAGTAATTGATCCTGCGGATGTTCATATTCTGATAAAACAATATCCGCTAATACCAGTGCGCCTGCATTAATAAACGGATTTCTTGGTTTACCGTTTTCATATTCAAGCTGAACTAATGAATTAAACGGATTTCCGCTTGGTTCTTTTCCCACACGCTGCCAGATGTTTTCTTTTAACCTGCAAAAAGCCATTGTAAGAGTAAAGACTTTAGAAATGCTCTGGATTGAAAATTTTTCTTCAGCATCTCCAAAATTAAATTTTGCTCCTGATATTGTTGAAATAGCAACTCCATATTTTTTGCAATTGATATTTGCAAGCGCAGGAATATAATCAGCAAGTTTTCCTTTTCCAAAATCACATTTTATTTCATCATAAATCTTTGAGATTATTTCCTGATAATTCATAAATAAACCACTCACAGACATTCATATTGTTTGAATCGGTATGACATATTGTACCAGTATCAGATTGAAGCAAATTGAGTCAAGAAAGAAATCAAGACTTGAAAAACCAGGAATTTATTTCCCATTCATACCATCTTTGTGTGGAAAAATTGGATCCCTGATAATTTAAAAAGGATGAGGATCGAGCTGTTTTCATTTATTAAGAAATGAAAGCATTAGTGTCAATGTCCATATAATCAGGGCCATCCTGTAGCCCTTATTTTTTTGCCGGTAATCCCCTTGTCCATGGTATGGAATTTGCTGTTCTGTAGGAAATGAATATCAACCGCAGATTAAAGACAGGCATCTTAAGGGAAAATTATGGAATTTGAAGATACTAAGAAAAAAGCATCCTTTAACGGTATGGATGATATGAACGATTTTTATGATGAAATCCTGTCTTATGCCCCGGAAACGGCGACAAATAAATGGTCGGTCTCCTGGTCGGACCTGATGATGACCATGTTCATCTTTTTTGCAGTCATGTATGCGTTTCAGTCCGGCAATAAAGAGCTGTCTTCCGGCAAAGGCCCGGGTAAAAGCACTCTGTCTGAGAGCGGGGCAGGCAATGTACTGAATATAGGGTTTGAATCCAACCCCTTAAATGTCTATGACCAGGCCAAACAAACCATTTCCGAAGTCATGATGAACGGACCGGAATCGGTTGAATTGACGAAAGATAATGCTGTCAGGATAGTCTTGGCGGGTGATTTGCTTTTTGATCCGGGCAAGGTTGATTTGAAAATCGGTGCCCGGTATCAGCTCGACCAGATTGCAAGGGTGCTTAACGAAAATGAGTTTGCAATTAATGTGGCTGGCCATACGGATGACACACCGACACGGTCTGATGTATATCCGACAAACTGGGAGCTTTCTGCAAAAAGGGCGGTCATGGTGGCAAGATATCTCAGTGAAATTGCAATGGTGGATGAAAAAAGAATTTTTGTGAGTGCCCATTCATCCCATCAACCCGTTGCAGACAACGATACAGGAAGAAACCGGGAGCTGGACCGGCGCGTTGAAATTATTCTGTTAAAAAAGACATCTAATGAGCAATAGACCTGCGATTGATGAAAAATCCTTAAAAACAGGAGGGAAAATGTTGAAACCGGAACTGATGTTGTTTTTAAAACAGGCAAAAAGGAATATAGCCGGATTGGTGATTTGTATTGCATTGTTTTTAACCGGGTTTTTGATTCCCGGCAATGCAGGGCTCTATATGAATCTTTCAGGGTTTCTCATTGTCATGGGCGGAACCCTGGGGGCAACTTTATTGAGCTACAACATGGACCGGATTGAAATTCTTATAAAAGTCCTTAAAACCGCTTATAGCACTAGGACAAAAGATCCGGGTGAGGTTGTGAAAATCCTGGTGGGACTTGCTGTTAAAAGAAGGCTAAAAGGTGTGCTGGCCCTTCAGGATGATGAAGATGAAACTGCCATCGCGTTTTTGAAGCAATCGATTGGGTTACTCGTGGACGGATGCACAAAAGAGCAGATCAAAGACAGTTTATGCGCGGAAATGTATTTTTTCAGGATGCGGAGGGATGAGACTGGAAGAGTATTGCACACCATGGCGGATGTGGCGCCATCCTTCGGTCTTGTCGGAAGCGTAGTGGGCCTTATCGGGATGCTGGCAGGTTCCAGTGATCCCATGGTGATCATGAAAACCGTTCCCGTTGCTTTGACTTCAACATTGTACGGAATTGTAC
Source organism: Desulfobacterales bacterium RIFOXYA12_FULL_46_15 (assembly GCA_001799395.1). GTDB lineage: Bacteria > Desulfobacterota > Desulfobacteria > Desulfobacterales > Desulfobacteraceae > Desulfobacula. The sequence goes on from MGTJ01000223.1 coordinate 2,700, forward strand.
TGGCCAATTTTATTATTCTTCCCTTTGGAGCCAATATCCGTGAGAGGACGGTAAAAGAACTCTTTCTCCAAAAAATTATTACAGACGGAATTCTTGCTATTTCCGATGAACTTCACCCACGCCTTTTAGAGCGTAAACTCAATGCATTTTTAACCCCTTCAGCCCGGAGCGGCAGATTCGTATCCTTTGAACATGCATATGAAACCATGGAGGCAGAAGCAGAGGAAAATCTTTTTCAGGAGACTGCCATATAATTTCTGAACAAAAATTATTTCTTTTACACTTACAGATCTTGATCGTCCCTGCTATAACCATGGCGGTGGAACCGTTGAGTACTCAGGGAATGATGTCATTGAACCTGGAGCCTTTAAATATCAGAGCCCTTGCCCACCTGACGGTTCCCATACGTATGAATGGACGGCAAAAGCCAAAGAGAGTGATGGACTGTTTAGTGATTTTTATTAAGGTCAGCAAATGAAATTAATTTTGTTTGTTTTTGAGGTTTCTGAAATTTTGTATAAACATTTTTTCTATTCGCCACTCTGACAACTAAGATCATTAATTCATAATCTTGTATATCTGCAATGATTCTGAAATCCCCGACTCTAAATTTCCAAAACTCTTTTAAATTTTTCTTGAGCGGTATTGCTAATGTTCTTGGGTTTTCCAGGGGAAGCACCTCTTTTTCTAAAAAATCTAATAGAGCCTTGGCATCCTTTTTATCAAGTCTTCTCAGTTCTTTTTTGATTTTTGGTATGAATTTAATCGTCCAGGTCAAGTGCTGTCCTCATCTCATTTAAGGTTAAAGCATCTTCACCGCTTTTTTTAAATTCTTCGAGCGCTGACTCTGCGAGATAAATATCTTCCAATTCATTAAAATGCCTTAAAAATAATTCTTTAACATAAAAAGCTTTTGGCCTGTTTGTCTTTTCGGCTAAAACATTAAGCCGATTTGCCATTGACTCTGGCAATCTCACTGATAACATTTTCTATCTCCTTGTCTTGTGTAATTATTTTTCAAAACTGATTTGTATCATATGTAATACAGGTATGACAAAAAATCAAGTTTTTATATCTACAATTGAGGCCCAGTTCTAAACCACTTGCCGCGCCGCAAAGCTGTGTCATCAGAGGAAACCTCTAATTTTGTTAGTTCATCGAATAGTATCCCTCCAGGGGGGTTAATCATTCGTCTAAAAAGTCCTTGAAAGGCTTGCCTTCTACTGTAAGCCCGTGCTCAAGGAAAAAACCTGTCTCACCTCTTGTAAGCGTACTGCCTTCAATGGCGTTTGAATCATAAGTCCAGCCAATCTTTAATTTTTTCTGTAGAGTGTCCCAGATATAACCCCTAAGCGGTCTGTAATGATCAATCTCTGTTTTTTGTTGTCATAACATCAGTTAAATTTCATATGGAGAGTAAGCTAAATTTGCTAATAGTTAAATTTATATGCAATTATAATTTTTTATTACACACAAAGGGCATTATGTGCAATATTATTTCGTAACGATTTTTTAACCAAAAAACAGAAAGCTGGTTGAAAGAAAAATGGACCAGGCTGTAGCGATAAATCAAAAACAAATAGTGTCTGCTGTGGAAGCAAAAGCTTTGAGAGATCAGGCGCTTTTAAGCACACTCTTTTTTACTGGGTGCCGAGTATCCGAGATCTGTTCTCTCAGGGTGAAAGGTTTTTATGAAGAACAGGGGTTTTATGTGATAGATTTCTGGGTAAAGGGCGGTTACAAAGGAATAAACCCTTCCAGAAAGCTCAGCCGCCGCACCATTGATCATTTGTTCAATAAGTACACTAATCAAACCGGAATTGCCGGCATCACGCCTCATTCCGCCAGGGCGACGTTTATCACCCAGGCTTTGGAGAACAATTGCCCTATTGAGGTGGTTCAGAAGACCGTGGGGCATTCTCAGATCAAGACCACGCAAATGTATGATAAGCGGGTAGCCAAGTATCGAGAAAGCGCCAGCCTTGCGGTGAGGTATTAAGGAAAGGAACAATAATGACAGCTCGTGAACTGATGTTCAAAGCGGAAGAAATTGCAGCCGTAAAAAACTGTTCTCTGAAAGATGTTGTCATAGAGCTTGCACAAGAAGACAATGAAATAGAGATGACAGCACAAGAGATCCCAATAAAGGATAAGGATCTAAAAACAATCGGCATTGCGGGTTCCGAAAAATTGATAAAACTGAAAGACGGTTCTGAAATTACAATCTTTGAAGATACGATGGTTATTAGTGTGCCTGCAGAAAATCTAACGGATGCGCAAAAGGAAAAACTTTTAACGAAGCTTCAGGCCCAAAATAAAGGCTGGCAGTTTTTAAAATGGGAAAATGACTCCCACGTTTTGGTTCAACATACTATTATAGAGGTAAGCACCCCTGCAGAAAATCTCACAGAGCAAGAACGGGAACTTTTTTCAAAAGAATTTAGGTCTATCGCCGGTCTTACCTCTGGGAACTGGAAGCCCTGGACCCTGGGAAAAAACTGGCCCATTATAGGATTGAAAACTTGATAACTTTAATAAGTATATATACAATATGCTTGAACTTCGACTCGCCCCGGCTATAGGCATGAAGAAGGCATTGAACTGGGTTGTCTTTTTCAGGAGACCCTATGATTTTTCAGAAAGAAAATTTATTGTAGTACAACGAGTATAAGGAGATACACTATGGGAAAAGAGTTAAATGGAATTTTAGAAAAAGCATTAAATATGCCTCAGCCGCAACGTGCCTTTCTTGCCAGCCAATTAATAGATAGCCTTGAACCTCAAGTTGATATAGACATTGAAGCAGCTTGGCAACAGGAGGTTAACAAACGAGTATCTCAGGCAAAAGAAGGATTGGTAACATTTATCCCTTGGGGCGAAGCCCGACGAAGATTGAAAGAGGGTTAGCTTGCTGCAAATAGAGATACATCCAGAGGTCTATAAGAAACTGGAAGCGTCCAAAGCCTGGTATGAGGAACAGTCAAGGGGGTTAGGTGATCGGTTCTTATAAAAAGCGGCGTATAATAAGGTTGCCTTAATTTTATAAGTTATTATGGTGGAAGCTGAAAAATCAAAGGATGAAAAACAGCCTATGACTCTATCAAAAGAAACAGAGCAA
>MGTJ01000224.1:0-4773 GCA_001799395.1 Desulfobacterales bacterium RIFOXYA12_FULL_46_15
GTTCACGTCCCAGACCGGTCCTCTGATTCTCGGTAGTTTGGGATTGATCCAGAAAATACGGAACTCCATGCCGCAGGTTGCGCATTTAGCATGGTCTGCGCCTGGTTCAGGAACGATACGCTCCATACAACTTGGGTTGTGGCACCTGACTTTGCCGAATGTCCGGGTTTGCTGCAGGCTTTCCGCGCCGGTTAATTGGTTCTCTTCCCTTGCCATTTTTACCCATCTCCTTTTTTGAGTTTTCGAAAAAGTTCACTATGGTGTTTTTTTACTTTCTGGACTTGTTCACTATAATGAATCTTTTTCAGGTTTTAGACCCTATATTTTTTACCTTAAAAATCAAATAACTAAACTCCTTTAGCCAATTATTGATGTTTTTTTGCTTGACATCTCTGGCGGCTATTTGATATTTTGCTATTCAATATAGCGAACAGAATTCAACTTTGTCAAGTTTAAAAATTCAGATGGCTTGACAGATAATTTAAAAAGGCTTTCCTAAGATAAATGAGGAGGAAAGGATATGACGACGGACCGAAGAATTGCACTGGTGAACCTTGGCCGGTGTGAGGTGGAAACGTTTCCGGTATCAATGGATCTTGAACAAAGATTCCTTGGCGGCAGTGGTGTTGCCACCTACCTTTTTTGCAAGCATGCGCCCAAAATGGTAGACCCGGGTTCCGCCGATAATTTATGCATCGTCAGTGCTGGATATCTGAGCGGTACGTTGAGTGCACCTCTTGGGGCAGTTGTGTTGACAAGCAAGTCCACTGCCACGGGGCTTATGGCCAGAGTGTGCGTAGACGGTCCTTTTGCTGCTGAGATGCGCCGGGCCGGTTTTGACCACCTGGTGTTGAAAGGACGGGCAAAAAATAAAACCTGCCTGCTGATCCGGGACGGCCGCATTGAATTTAAAGAGGTACACGGTTTAAGGGATAACAGTTTATTTGACCCGTGTGCCGTACTCCGCAAAGACGTCCTGGCGGCAAAAAATGTCGTGGCTATGGCCTGCAGCGGCACTGTTGCATTGGAAGTGAAAGATCCCGAAGGTATTATTGCCTATGAGAAAAAACTTATTGAAAGCATTGATGAACCGCCGGCCCCAAACACCCCGGATCAGGACGGTCAGGATTCACAAATCATGGAAGGTCCGGCAGGATCCATTAAGCTTAAGGAAATAAAACAGAGCATCGGTCAGTGCCTCGGACTCGGCTGCGAACTCAACTTTCAAACCGCTGCCGACAGGATTCTGCTCAATACCGGACTTGCCCTTAACGAAGATGAATTAAAACAGATTGCCTACCGCTGTATCATCATGGAACGTATCTATAATATAAGGGAGGGGATTGCCACAAGCCAGGGGCGGCAGGCCGACGATTATCGGGAAAACGGATGGACCCGAAAGGCTGTGGTAAAAAAAACAAAGGTGTTTGACCCGCTTCGGATTGATGATCTGTGGGACCGGTTAAAATAGGAATCGTTAGAAATTAATATATATAAATGATGAGAGCCCTTGACCCATGAAAATACTGATATCAGATCCAAATAAATGCAACGGTTGCAGGATGTGCCGGACTGCCTGTGCAATCCGGAAAGCCGGGGTCTGCAACCCGGAAAAATCCCGTATTCGTGTGATTCAGATGGATGAATGCGACCGGTATATGCCTCTGGTCTGCCAGAACTGCGAAGACGCACCCTGTATTGCGGCATGTCCCAAAGAGGCCATCAGCAGAATTGATGACCAGGTGGTGCGGACCGTCATTGATTACAATAAATGTGTGGGCTGTAAGATGTGTCTTAACGCCTGCAGTTTCGGAACCATCGGGTTTGATGAGGATCGGGGGCGGCCGTTTAAATGTGATCTATGCGGGGGAGACCCCTTGTGCGTTCACTTTTGTAAGCCAGGGGCCTTAACATTAAAGGATTCCGCCATGATTCAATACGACCAGGCCAGGGCATCCGCATTAAGACGCACCGCTGGTATGAAAAGATGAATCAAGTAGATGAATCAGGGAGAAATAACAACAGAACAGACGGAGTCAAACGTCATGCGCTATTTTCAAGTAAACGATCAGTGTAACGGGTGTCTGGCCTGTGTCCAGAACTGCCCTGCAAATGCATTGCGCGCGGAGGATTCAAATGCAAACCGCGTACTTTCCCATAATATGGCACGCTGTGCGCGCTGCGGCAACTGCTGGCGTATCTGTCCACAGAAAGCCATAGAATTTCAATTTATGCTCGAGAACGGCTGGGATGAGGTAAAATCCCTTGAACTGGTCTTTTGCAGCGTTTGTGGCGTCCCCATATATACAGTGGATTACAGGCGGACATTATCTGAGAAACTGGGCACACAAAGTGAACCTACCTGTTCCAAACATCGGGATGAGGTGACCCGGGCTGCAAAGGCCCATTTTCTGAAAGGGAAATCCCCAGATATAAGACCAGATATAAGACCAGATATAAGACCAGATATAAGACCGGATATAAGACCGGATATAAGATCGGACAAGAGAGGTGGTGCAATATGATTGTCGGCAATCTTAAACCATTGGAAGAAATTATCGAAAGCCTTGGGGATTATAAGAATATTTTTGTTCTGGGCTGCGGCGGCTGCGTTTCCGTCTGCCTCACCGGAGGAGACAGACAGGCCCATGAGTTGGCAACGGAGCTGGATCATATCCGGCATTACAAAACCGGTAAGCCCAAATTTACCGTACATACCATTGAGCGCCAATGTGAACCGGACTGGCTCAAGGACTACTTAACAATTCCCGAAAACACGGATGCAGTACTGACCCTGGCCTGCGGAGCCGGTGTGCAGACCATGGCCTTCTTTTTCGAATCCCTGCCCGTTATCCCGGCCGTCAACACAACGTTCATGGGCTCGAATGTGGAGCCGGGTGTCTGGCAGGAGATGTGCCAGGGCTGCGGGGACTGTATGCTGGGCTATACAGGAGGGGTATGTCCTGTCGCAAGATGTGCGAAAACCCTTTTTAACGGACCCTGCGGCGGTTCCAGCAACGGAAGCTGCGAGGTTAATCAGAAGATACCCTGTGCCTGGGCCATGATTTATTTCAAGCTTAAAAAGATTGGCCAGCTCGACCGTCTGACAAAAGTCAGGGAGCCGAAAAACTGGCAGCCGGCCGGGGGCGCAGGGCCCAGAAAACTGGTCCGGCCTTTTAATAAGCCGCTTTAAGGATGTGTCCATGGAAATAAATGCGGTTGAACTGCTCAGTGTCGGGATTGATGTGGGATCATCCACAAGCCATCTGGCTTTTTCAAACCTGTTGCTCAAAAGAGACGAAACATCCCCCACCCGGCGGTTCCATGTTGTTTCCCGCAAGATCGTTTATGAGGGAGAGATTATCGATACGCCTTTAAAGGACCATCAGACCATAGATGTCGAACAATTGACCCGGTTTTTCAAAGAGGAGTACATCCGTGCCGGAATCCAACAGGATGATGTAAAAACCGGGGCTGTGATCATCACCGGGGAAACAGCCAAAAAGCAGAATGCGGAAGCGATCGCGGCCGCCTTGTCCAGCGATGCAGGTAAATTTGTTGCCGCAACTGCAGGACCCAATTTTGAGAGCCTGATTGCGGCCATGGGGTCAGGTGCTGTCGACCGCTCGAAGCAAACCGCCAAAACCATTCTTTCCTGTGATATTGGCGGCGGTACATCCAATATGGCCATCTCCTGTAACGGACAGGTCATATCCACCAGCAGCATTGCTGTGGGAGGCCGCCTGCTGGCCTTGGATGCCAAAAAGAAAATTCTGCGGACCAGTGAGGCTGCCAAAAAAGTGATGACCCATCTTGGGGTGCACTATGATGTGGGAGATGTGATCCCTGAAGAATCCTTAAAAAAAATAACCGCCCTGCTGGCCCAAACCCTTATAGAGGTCATAAATGGTCCGGCTGTCTCAGGTCTTGCCAAAGATTTGATGGTGACCGACGATCTGGACTTTTCCAGAAAAATCGACGAATACACATTTTCAGGCGGTGTCTCTGAAATGCTCTACGGCTGTAATGGGTTTCAGCACAACGATATCGGTGCACACCTTGCCGCTGAAATTAATATGCTGCTCCCAAAGCTTCCCGGGCAGATCTTTGAACCTGAAAACAAGATAAGGGCGACGGTCATCGGTGCCGGCGCCCATACATTATCCATATCAGGCTCCTCGGGATCCATGGATGACCGGCTTAAGTTTCCCATGTGGAACGTGCCGGTGCTCAGGGTTGACGTGAAACAGGACAAACTAAGCCTTGACCATATCACATCTGAAATTGAAAGGTCTTTTAAGCGGTTTGACCTGACCGAGGGGGCTGAGACCGTGGCGCTTTACTTTAAGGGCCTCACCCACAATTCCTACCAGAAGCTGGTATTGTTCGGTAAAGCCATTGAGTCGGCACTGGTGAATTCAATCGGAAAACACATTCCCATTATTCTCATTTTTCAGGCCGATATTGCCTGTGGTGTGGGAAATGTCATCCGCCGGGAAACAGGCCTTAAAACCAACCTGCTCACCCTGGATGAACTGGATCTGAAGGATGGCGACTGGATCGATATCGGCGAGCCGCTGGTGAAAAACCAGGTTTTCCCGGTGACCGTTAAGTCGCTGATTTTCCATGACACCCGGAAAGTTTGAAACAGGCCGTGTACCGTACCGACCAGATACAGAATAGATAAATAAGAAGGAAAAACGATCGATGAAAGAGCTTAAATCAGGCAGTAATCTGGAAAAGGTGCTAAATGCGGGCCATTTTGCTTTTACC
>MGTJ01000224.1:4852-5193 GCA_001799395.1 Desulfobacterales bacterium RIFOXYA12_FULL_46_15
CCGTGAATATGACGGACAACCAGACCGCCGTAGTCCGGATGTCTTCCATTGCCGGCTCGGTTCTGATGATGAAAAAAGGGCTTGAACCCAATTTTCAGATGGTCTGCCGGGACAGGAACCGCCTGGCCATGATGAGCGATATTTTAGGAGCCTATGCCATGGGTATCCGGAATATGCTGTGTCTGTCCGGCGACCATACGTCTTTCGGGAATCATCCCGAGGCAAAAGGTGTCCATGATATCGATTCCATGCAACTGATTGCCATGGTGAAGAAAATGCGGGACGAGGGCAAGTTCCTGAATGGCGAAGACATTGACGGGCCGCCGAAACTGTTTATCGGG
>MGTJ01000225.1:0-411 GCA_001799395.1 Desulfobacterales bacterium RIFOXYA12_FULL_46_15
CACCTTTTGGCCGATGAGCCACTGAACCGGCATAAATTCCAGACTGCCGGCCACGATCCTGGAATTGCTCAATTCCCTGCGGATGGATAAAAGAAAATCTTTTGCCTCTTTACCTGTTATTTTTTCTTTTTGAACATGAACTTCTGCCATTGCTGTTGCTGTAATTCGGGGACCGGACCTGGCCTTTTCCCGCTTGATAATTCCAATTATAAATTTATTGGCATCCTCAAACCCAGGGTGTTCAAGATGGGGTCCCAAAAGGTAGAATGCCCCCTGCCCGAACGGAACCCTCACAACCGCGCCTTGACTGATCAGGGTGTCTTGGGCAATCTTACGGTTTGTCAGAAAGGAAGTTTTCCGGGTAAACCCTTGATATTCGGCAAGAACCCAGGATGGGTCGGCCGCTTTCAT
>MGTJ01000225.1:422-5811 GCA_001799395.1 Desulfobacterales bacterium RIFOXYA12_FULL_46_15
CATACAGGGGGGCACAAAATTCAACCGGGTTATCCGGGTTTAAAAAAGCCGTTGTTCTCAGCAGGACCGATTCCCTGACCGGGTGAAACACAAAATCACAGCCATAGGACGTGCAGAATTTACAGGTCTTGATTTCTGCCCTGGGCAATATTTTTGTCAGATTTGTAATCTTCACATCCACAAAATTGAACAGGTCAAGGGGAGGTTTGGACGATTTCATGGGCAGATAAGCTCCGGCACAGGAGCCGATATACACCCCGCCCCGGTCAACAAATGCCTGGATGTTCCGGCTGCTTTTTTCCCCAAGGCTGCGGGCCACGGCAAAGGTGTCTCCGCCGGAAACCACCAGGACATCAAGACCGCTGATAAGATTGTCCTGTACAAAAAATTCATCGAGAAAAACCAGGTCATGCAGACCTGCCTTTTCAAACAGGTCTACAAACCAGGTCCAGGAATGGGAAGTACCGGTTCCTGCATATATCCCGATTTTCGGATATGTCATTTGTATTTTTTTATCCGCAGATGTGCTGAACTACCGCATCAAGCGTATCCTGGCTCAGCTCAAGTCCTGTGCCGAGATTTGCAAGCTCAAGCAGGTTGTTTTCGGTGATTTCCGGACACATCAGCGCAAACATGGGCTGGATTCCAAAGATCATGGCTACTGCCTGCCGCCTCTCCCACCATGCCAGGGTCTCATCTTCGGAAGACAGGCCGAAATCATTGAATATCGGACGAACCGGACACCAGGATGTAAACAGGCCCCTGCCGGGGATTGCGACCTCGCCCCGGATAGTATCAAAAGAACCGGTGATATCGGCCAGTGTTGTTTTACCGCACAGGGTTGCAACGGCAAAAGGATCAATCCCGTATTTGGCACAGGCTTTTAAGGCAAGGCCTGTATCTTTTACAGAAAGGCCCAGTTTTTTAAATGCTGCCAGGGCATAGATATCTGAAACCAGGATTCCTGGTTCGTCTTTTTTGGATTCCGGTAAAAGACCGGGATCTTCATCAAGAAAGAGTGCCGTATTAGTCGCATAGGGCGTAAAATAGTCTGCACTGTGACGATGGGTAACAGGATCAAGATAGTCGCCCATGCCGTCTTCTTTAAGAGCACCAAGCATTGCGCCAACCCCTTTGTTCCCAAGAAAGCTGTTTTCCTTGATGTCTTTAAGGATTTCAAGGGACCGTTGAACAAAGTCTTCAGGTTCTGCAACTTCAATCATACCCATCCCCCTGAACGCAAGGCCCTTGAGTTTTTTCCCGCCAAACACCTTACCAAAACCGAACCGGTCGGGACTGCTCCAGTGGTTAAAACAGACCTGGGCAAAATTCGAGCCTTTTTCACCTGCCGGGCCAATGATCATGGTCTGAAGAAGATCATCTCCGACAAATTTTCTAAGTTCATCAGTCGATTCCCAGACATTTTTCCCCCACAGGCCGGAGGCATCGGAAATATCGGCCACACCGTCATGCACCCATAAATATACCGGTTTATCGGATTTTCCTTTTACCACTATATAATCAAAACCTGAATATTTGATTTCCAGTCCTACCTTATATATAACCGGGCAATGACACAGTTTTCCCGTTACCTGGCTTTTTGCCGTGATCTGCCCTGATGCGGACGAAGGATAAGTGGTGCCGCTCAAAAGCCCGGTGCCGATGATGATTGGTTCATCCTTTTCATATTTTTCATATAAATACGTTGTCATCCCAATGCCGCCGATTTTTTCCTGAACAAGCCCTTCATCTATTTCATCCTGTTCAATGTCTCCGGTGCCCAAATCTATAACAAGAATTTTATCGGTAGATAAATATTCCATATCTTTTTCTCCTTTTTAGTCCAGGGTAATTGCATCGACCGGGCAGAATGCAATGCACATGGGCCCGTAATCATCCATATCTTCGCAAAGGTCACAGCCTTCCCTGAGCAGCATGGGTTTTGCCGAAGCATCCGCTTTTTTGTCCGGGTCCGCTTCTTCACCAATCTTATTTATTTCAAGACCTTCCGGCCGTGCAACAATGAGCACCTCTTCCTCTTTAAGAAGTACACCGAAATAATCCTTTTTTTCCCGGGCCCGGTAGGCCACAATGCATGCCGAGAGAAAAGCAAACCCGTCATCTCTGTGATAGCTGCACACCATTTCACAGGCCATGCAATTGGTGCATTTTAACGCATTGATTTTGATTCCCATTTTCTTTCCTTATTTATCTGGATTTGGTTGATTCAAATTATTAACACCAGTTTTTTATACAGTTATCATGTTAATTTGACCACAATATTAAGCGCACCTTCTTCGTAGTCAAAAGAAAAATAAATGTCAATAAAAAAATATTAAAACATCTGATCTTTTAATATTTAAAATATTTCTTGACAACGACAAATGAAAATGTAATCGATGGGTTAATTAAAAATTATAATCAGGGGAATTTAAACAATGGGTTTTAAATTCGAAATTGTAAAAGCAAACAGAATCTCCCAGAATATTGTCGAACAAATCCGGAGCGCCATCCTGGAAGGGGAACTTAAGATCGGGGACCAGCTCCCGTCTGAAAAAGATTTTTCCAAGCATTTCGGCGTCAGCAAATCCTCTCTTCGGGAAGCCTACCGGGTTTTAGAAGCATACGGACTTCTGGAAATCCGTCAGGGCATGACCGGTGGTGCCTTTATTAAAGAGGTGGATCTCTCCACGGTGAAAGACAGCCTTGTAAATTATTTCTTTTTTCAAAACCCCGGACTCAGGGAATACACCCAGATCAGGACCTTTCTTGAGCCCCAGGTCGTTAGAATCTGTGCTGAAATCATCACGGACAAAGATATTGAATATCTTGAAAATAATATTCTTGCCATGGAAGAAGAACCGGAAGGGGAAACTTTTATGAGTGATCTTGACAGTGCATTTCATAAAAAACTGGTTGATATTACGGATAATAAAATCATCAGCCTGGTTGTTGAAAGCGTTCAAAAAGCATTGATCAATATCAAACGGATCGTGCACACAGACCAGGACTTTTTAAAAATGGTCTGCAACGGTCATAGGAAAATTGTCAGTGCGCTGAAAGCACACGACCCGGAACAGGCAAGCCATGCAATGATAGACCATATTAACGAAGTGGAAAAAGGAATGATGGCCAGCAAAGGGGGAACCATGATTATTACTGAAAAAGGCTTGCTGAAAAAAAACAGAACAAGTCAATAACGTCTGTAGCAATCACCACAAATTAAGCGCGCAAGGGTCAATCAAGGATTAAGCCCGAAACTTGGAAGACAAGCCCGGGATAATCAGTCTCACAGGTGTGTCCAAACGGCGGAGACTAAAAAATGATAAACATTTGGATGTTAAAAAACCCAACATAACATAGTCAGGAGGAATTAAATGACTGAAATGCAGAAGGAATCAACAGTTGATTCTCGAATCACAAGAAGATTATGTGAAATAGTCGGTGAAAAAAATGCAACCGACATGAAGCACATTCGTTATGCCTACTCTTATGATCTGTCCTTTGTAAAACCAAAACTGCCGGATTACGTGGTTATGCCGGCCAGCGTTGAACAGGTCCAGGAAGTGATGAGATTTGCCAACCAGGAAAAAATATCAGTTACGCCGTTTACCGCAGGCACCAATATAGGCGGGCTGTGCATTCCTGAAAACGGGGGCATCCTTTTGGATATGAAACGGATGAACAAAATCATCCGGATTGATGAAGAATCCCACTATGCCGTTATCGAGCCCGGGGTGTCCCATGCAAAACTTGCCAGCGCCCTTGCAAAGTACAATCTTCGATGGAGCTGGCCGGTTGGGCCGCCTTCATCTTCAGTATCCTCCAACGCCATCAGCCATGGCATCGGGGGGCTGAGCGGCCGGTATGGATTAAACAGCGAAGAAATTACCAGCATGGAAGTGGTTCTGCCGACAGGTGAACTTGTCCGGGTCGGGTCCTGTGCCATCCAGGAAGACTCCTGGCACAGTTGCCTTCCGCTGCCGCGGATAGATGGTCTGTTTACAGGATGGCTCGGAACAACCGGCGTCATTACAAAAATAAGCATACGGGTACACCCCACGCCGCCCATCCTCAAAGTATTTACTGCCTCCACCGAAACCATCGGCCATATGGCCTCCTATCTTCGCACCCTGGGCAATTATGAAATCTGTGATGATCTGACCGGTGTGTCCTGGTGGCTTTCACAGGTACCCATCCCTTATCCCTATAAGCTGAAACCGGAGGGTGCGCCGGAATGGATCTCCTTTGCCACAACCTTTTCCTGGACGGAAAAAGAAAAAGAAGCCAGGGAGGAAATCTGGCGAATGGTAGTGGATGAAGAAATCAAAAAAGGCACTTCCCTGAAAGAAACCGTATATCCTGCAGAAGCATTGAAAGCAAGGACCCAGTTGCCCAGCCAGATCGTCGGTTCGACCAAGAATTATACCAAACAGGCAGGCGCGGGTATTTCATGGCCTGGTACATTTACCCCTGTCAACAAGTGGGAACCGGTTTATGAAGAATGGAAAAAAATCCTGACTGCCCGGAACCTTTCTCCATCGGTTCGCGTCACCAATTACAGGGGAGTTCATTACGGGATGCTCCGGGCCATGATCCCTTTCCCGAAAAAAGATCCGGCATCTGTTGAGAATGCGAGACAGGCCATCATTGAATGCCTGAAGGTGGATCTGGACCATGGCGGAATTCCCTACAAACCACCGGTTGATTTCGGGCTGGAAATCAATAAGCGGGCCCATCCCGGATATGTTGAACTCTTAAAACGGACCAAACAGATGCTGGACCCCAACAATATCATGAATACAGGAAAACTGGCGTTTTAGCCGTCTGGTGATAACAGGTATTTTTTATTTAAAAAACATATATTGTATAAATATATTTGGAGGCTTTTATGAAGTGGGATATTCCTTCACTTGAAGAACTGGAAGACGCAATATGGAAATGTACTGCCTGCGGTAACTGCAAAACAGCGTATGATTTCGGCCCCCCGCCCTTCTATGGGGAAATCTGCCCGGCAGGCGTGGAATTCGGATTTGACGGCAACATGGCATCCAAGGGCAAGATAGCCTTTGCCAGGGGAATTCTTGACGGCCAGCTTCCATGGACACCGGAATTTGTCGATGCCATCTATAAATGCACAATCTGCGGCGGGTGCCAGAACCAGTGCGAACTGGACCATAAACCGGTAATCCCGGAAATTATCGAGTCCATGAGACGCAAGGCGGTTGCAGACGGAGTCGGCCCCATGCCGGCCCAGAAAGTCATTGCCCAGTCCATGAGAAGTTTTAACAACCCCTACCAGGGGCCAAGAAGGGTTCGAACCGACTGGACCCGGCCATTTAAAAAAGCAAAAAATCCCATTAAGGATATCATGAAAGAAAACGCCCCC
>MGTJ01000225.1:5894-26852 GCA_001799395.1 Desulfobacterales bacterium RIFOXYA12_FULL_46_15
ACTGGGGCTTGACTTTGCCGTCCTCGGAGAAAATGAAATCTGCTGCGGCTCCACAGCCATGAGACTCGGGGATGTGGATGAATTCAAACGTGTGGCTGAAACCAATATGAAAACCTTTAAGGATCTTCGGGACAACCATGGGGTCAAAACCATTGTGACCTCCTGTGCCGGATGTTTCAGGGCCATTAAAAAAGATTACAGTCTTTCCGATGAATATGAAGACCATCTGGGCGGTCTTAAGATCATCCATACCACGGATTTTCTGTTTGATTATTTTAAGCAGGGCAAAATGAAGTTTACCAGGGAACTTCCCTGGAAAGTGACCTACCATGATCCCTGTCACACCGGCAGGCACCTGATTGATTTTGATGTGGACGAAGACGGGTCAAAGCAATGGAAAGGCTCTTATCTTGGAAAAAATGAAGACAACTGTCTCTATGACATTCCCCGTGAGATGCTCAAGGCCATCCCGGGTATTGATTTCAGAGAAATGGAAAGAACCAGGAGCAATTCCTATTGCTGCGGCGGCGGCGGCGGTGTCATGACCGGGTACGGGGACTGGGCCCACAAGAATGCAGGCTTAAGGATACAGGAAGCCATGGATACCGGTGCCGAACAATTGGTTTCCATCTGTCCGTTCTGCCATTTCAACCTTAATGAAGGCTCCAAAAGGATAAAAAGCGATATGAAAGCGTATGACTTGGTCGAACTCATAGATATGGTTCTTTAACCTGGCGTAAGGCTTTGCCAATGGTTTTCAACCCCTATGATATTATTATAAAAGTGTGCTGTCATTAAGGTAAACAGCGGCATTGAGTGAGACATTAAACCTTATGAACAGCTTTTTTTTAATTCATAGAAAAAGGAGAAAATGGATGAGTGCTTTGCAAGAAAACGGGCAGGAGCTGCCCTATGCAGGTGGTGTTTTAAAACTGCGTATTCCGTTTGTTCATTACAGGATCGAGTATCAGGATTTTATTCAAGGGGCGATTTTAAGCTGTGTTCCGCTGGGTATTACCGCTGCCATGGTAAAGGTATTGGGGATTCCCATAGAAATTGCCGTGTTAATGGTTGTCATCAACAATTTTCTTTATCTTCTTCACACCTCGTTTGGTGATCCTTCCGTCAGCGGCTGGATTACAGCCGGAATTCCGCTGTATATTTCTTATCTGACCGGGTTTCAGGAAGGGCCTGAAAGGATTAAAGCCCTGATCGCCCTTCAGATTCTGGTGGGGGCTATTTTTCTTGTTCTCGGGGTCACGGGGATCACGCGCTGGGTGATCAGGCATTTCCCGGTTTCCATGCGGTCCGGGATTCTCCTGGGCGCCGGGTTTGCTTCTCTCATGAGGGTTTTTGATCCCGGAGAGCCTTTTATGGGAAAAATGCCCATTTCATTTATCATTGCCTCCCTGGGAAGCTTTTTTATCCTGTTCTCGGCCAAGGCTCTCCGATTCAGGGCCAAATCCAGCCTGTTCGCCTGGGTGGCCGGTTTCGGAATTGCACCGGGATTTGTCATTGGTTATGTCGTTGGACTGATAACGGGTGAAATTGCACCGCCGGCCGGTGTTTTTGATCATTTTATCATTGCCATACCCCTAGGTGAAATGCTGTCTAAATTTTCGGTAATCGGGATCGGGATGCCGTCAGCCGGCCAGTGGGCGGCCGCCATTTCCCTTGCCATTGTCGCCTATGTTCTGGCCTTTGGAGATATCCTGGTTTTAGAAGCCATGATTGATGACGCCAACAATTCCCGTAAGGATGAAAAAGTAGTATTTGAAGTACCCCGAAACCACATCATTACGGCCATCAGAAACCTTTTCCAGGGAATTTTCGTACCCTATCTGCCACTATGCGGACCCCAATGGACCGGTGGCCAGGCTTTAGTTGTAAACCGGTTTAAACACTCTACTCCGGAACAGGAACCATCTTACTGGGGCGGCGCAACATCCATCTTCTGGGGCATGAGTCTGGCCATGATCTTCCATCCCTTTGTCCAGATTATTCTTCCGGCCAAACTGATCGGTTTCGGACTGACCCTGCTGATCCAGGGATATCTGTGTGTCTATCTTGCATTTGCCATGTGCACAAACAATGTCCAGCGGGGCATTGCAGGCGTCATGGGCGCGGCTCTTGTGTCAGCCAATTATGTAAAACTGTGGCACAGTGCTTTCTGGTCAGGCCCTACAATGGCTCTTATAGTGGGTGCGGTATTGTTTTTCTTTTTGGAATATGATGGATCAAAAAAAGAAGAGGAATCAGTCTCTTAACCCTTTGTCCTGAAAAAGACCAAAAAGTCTTCAGGGTGGGTGGCACTTTAGAAAAATCTTCAGACCTTTACCTGAACCATAAAGGCATGCCAACCACCCTGATTCCAACACGTTATCATAAATGCTACACAATCACAATGAGACATGAGGTGAAACCATGTGGAAAAAAGAAGCCAAGACAAACCTGATCCTGCTCCTGAAGGCAGGGCTCCCCTTCACACTTCTGGGAATGCTCATCGTTTTTGCAGGTATTTATATCTTAAAACAGGTATTTGCTGAAAACCAATATCTCACGGGGATGCTTTTTGCCTGGCTGGCCATTTTCTGGGTGATCTATCAGCCCCTTTTTAAGAATCAAATCATAAAAATCAAAGCTCAGATAAAAAATAATTAAAACAATTTTTACAAAATTATAAGTTTTGTGGAGGCAGTGATGAATTTAAAAGAAAGAGTTATGAATCAATTGCTGGGAAAACCGGTGGACATTACCCCGGTGGGATGCACCACCACATACGGCATGGTGGATTTGATGAAAAAATGCGGAGCAGAGCGGCCCCTTGCCGATACAAATGCCGAAGCCATGGCCACCCTGGCCCTGGCAGGAGAGCTGGCCGGGTTTGAAATGGTCAAAGCCATGGGCTGGGATATTACCCCCATGAGCGAGGCCTTTGGATGCAAGCTCGGCATTCCCCAGATTGACCTTCAGTATTGCATCAAGGAACATCCGTTTGCAGAGAGCCTGGACGGACTGGATTACCCTACTGATTTCCTGAGCCGGGGAAGATTTCCAACCTATAAAAAACAATTTGAATTGCTTAAAAAAGAAGTGGGTGACCAGAAAGCGATTTTCGGTGAATCCGAAGGCGCCTTTACATGCGGGGCCAACCTTGTGGGAACCGAGAACTTCATGAGATGGACATTTAAGCGGGTCGCAGATGTGGAAAAAATTCTTGATGTTACCAAACAGGCCATGATCGATGTCATCAATTTTGCCTTTGAAAACGGGGCAGACTATTATACCATGGCAGAGCCGACAGCAGGTCCGGCCCTCATGAGTCCCAAAATGTTTAAGAAATATGTTGTCCCCATGCTGACGGATATTGTTTCCAAAACCAATGGCCCTCTGGTACTCCATATCTGCGGAAATACCGATTTGATTATTCCTTTGATGTGCGAAACCGGCGTAAAGGGTCTAAGCATTGAAGAGGGCGCCAATATGAAAGAAGCAGTCAACATTGCTCATCAGAACGGCGTCAGGATATTTGGAAATGTTGCTTCCGCCACTACGCTTTTCATGGGAACACCGGAGCAGGCCTATAAGGAAGCCATTGCCGCCCTTGAAAACGGAACCGATTTCCTTTGCCCGGGCTGCGGCATTGCCCCTGGATCACCCCTGGAAAATGTAATGCAACTGAAAAAAGCCCGTGATGATTATTTTAAATAGCCGCGTATCTTATCTGTATGCACAAGACCCGGTATTGAAATCCGGTTTTTAGGGATTTCAATACCGGTACACAATACCAGGGTCCTTCTGCTGTTAATGGGAAGCCGACCATGGATGAGGCAGTTGAATTAAAAATATTCAAACATCAGATGTTTTAATATTTTGCTTGACTTGATTGGGATATTTGATTACCCTTTAACGGATTTTGAAATAACACGACAGCACCCTGAAATTGTTACGCCTTAAATAAATTAATAAACAATGAAACCCTCTGCTGATAGAAAAATAAAATTTTTTGGCTGTTCCCTGGATTGCGATGAAAAATATGATTCCATCCAGGACAAACTACATATCATGAAGACTGCCGAAGATTTTTACGATCCGCTGGACGGGGTCATGGCTTCTCTGTCTATTGATATTCCAACCGGTCTCTGGGATAATACCGGCACATTATCCATCCCGACCTGGCTGGGTCCGAAACCGCTTCCCGGGGATCGCCCGAAAATCAGCACGGAAAATTTTATTTCATTTATTGACGGCAATGGGTGCAGAAAAACGGCAGATGCGGCAGATCGGTTCGTTACGGAACGAATCCTGCCCCACATCCCCTGTCTGATAGGCATTGATCATTCCGTGACCGGCGGTGTTTTTTCCGCACTGTCCCGGTATTACGGATGTGCAGACATATCCTTGATCATCATTGACAGCCATACGGATGCAATTCCCATGTCCGCACTCAGCGGCGCCGTTCAATATGACGCAGAAACAAACCCGTCTTCCGTGCATGATCTTAATGATCCGTTTTTATACAACCGCCCGGATTCATACAATGCCGCCACCTTTGTGCACAGCCTGATTGCTGAAAAACAGGTGGACCCTGAAAATTTATATTTTATCGGGGTGAGCGATTACCCGGAAATTAAATCTCTCAGGATCAAGGATGCGAGAATCAAAAAATACACCCAATCGTTTGTAAGACTGAAAGATCTGGGGGCAAAAATCATCACCAAAAAGGATTGCAAATTAAACCCTGGAAAAATAAAAGGGTTTTTATCCAAAATATCCACCCCCTACGTCTATGTTTCCGTTGATATGGATATCGGCGCAGGCAATGCCCTGGAAGGCGTCAGGTTTCGCAACTGGAAAGGTCTGGACGAATCACAGATCTATAAAATAGCCGGAATGGTGAGACAGGTCCTGTCCGGTTCCATTCGCCTGGCAGGAATGGATATCTGTGAAATCGACCCCCGCAGGGCAGGATTGACCTATCCTTCAGGCACGGATCAGACCTATAAAATAGCGGCAAACCTGATAAAAAAAATTGCATTTAATTAATGACCCCCGGGAAAAGACATTCCTTCTTTCCTGGTTGAATATAATAAAAAAAACACAATGAGGTAAGCTACAATAAAGGAGACTCAACATGGAACTGAACAGGTATTATGATACTGAAAATGCATCTGTAACCCCCCCTGTTAAAAAACTGAAATATTTTGTTGACGGAGAATTCAAGGTTTCTGCCACAAAAAATTATATGGACTGCTACAACCCCTCCACAGGGGATGTGATCGCCCAGGCCCCGCAATGTACCCTGGAAGAAGTGAACGAAGCCGTTGCCAGTGCGGCAAAAGCTTTTCCCGCATGGGCTGCGACCCCGGTAAGCAAGCGCGTTCAGGTTTTATACAAATTCAAGGCCCTTGTGGAAGAACATCTGGAAGAGCTGACCTATCTTCTGTGCCAGGAAGAAGGAAAAAACTGGACAGAATCCATGGGAGACGTTTTAAAGGTAAATGAAGTGGTTGAATTTGCCTGCGGTGCCCCTCATCTGATGAAAGGGGAATCTCTCATGAATGCCAGCAAAGGATATGACACAGTGCTTTACCACCACCCCATTGGTGTGTTTGCCGGTATTGCCCCGTGGAATTTTCCTGCCATGATTCCCCACGGATGGATGACCCCCATCTGCGTTGCCACAGGAAACTGCATAGTTCTCAAGGCAGCCAGCTTTGTTCCCCAGTCCTCTTTGCGGCTGGCTGAACTCTGGCGTGAGGCAGGTCTTCCCAAGGGTGTCCTCAATATTGTGACCGCCGGCAGAAACGAGGCTGAAATTTTCCTGCATCACCCGGATATCAAAGGCGTCACCTTTGTCGGCTCCACCAATGTGGGCAAACATATTTATAAAACCGCAGCAGCCAACGGGAAAAGGGTCCAAGCCCTGACCGAAGCAAAAAACCATGCCCTGGTGCTGAAAGATGCAAAGCTGGAAAGAACTGCCCGCGGCATTATCAATGCCTATTGCGGCTGTGCAGGGGCAAGATGCATGGCCTGTCCCGTAATTGTGGTGGAAAATGAGGTTGCAGACGAGCTTGTGGCTTATCTGAAAAAATTTGTTGCTGAAATGACCCTGGGACCTGCCTATGACCCCAATACCGGCATGGGACCCATCATGAACAGGGATCATTTGAAATTCATCACCGGATGGATTGAAAAAGGAATCAAACAGGGAGCCGAACTTATTGTGGACGGCAGAGACCCGGTGGTGCCCGGATATGAAAACGGATTCTATCTTGCCCCCACGATTTTTGATCATGTAACGGAAGAAATGACCATCGGGGATGAAGAAATTTTTGGCCCGGTGCTGTGTATCAAACGGGTGAATTCATTTGAAGAAGGGCTTGCCATAATGAACCGGAACCGGTTTGCCAATGGGTCGGTCATATACACCCAGAACGGACATTATGCCCGTGAATTTGCATTCCGGACAGACGCCGGCATGGTGGGTGTCAATGTCGGCATTCCTGTTCCCCTGGGGATTTTCGGGTTTACCGGTCATAAAGACTCCTTTTTCGGAGATCTGCATTGCATGGGCAAAGACGGCTTTACCTTTTTCACAGAGACCAAGTGTGTCACTCAAACCTGGTTTTCTGAAACCGAAGGAATTACCGGCAAAGTGGATACCTGGGATGGAACCATTACCTCAATGCCGGACAAATAGATTACCGGGCATATAGTGCCTGTTTACGGTGGACCGGTCCTTGTCCTTGATTTTATGGACAGGGGCTGGTTCACTAAAGACCGTTTGATGAATTTTAACTTGTTAAAAGGAAATATCTCTGGTAAAAACCGGTTGATTTTTAAAAGAATTAACAATGGGAGGTTCACCTATGCGCCATCTCATTACTGAGATACAAAGCCTGGGCGTTCAAGTTCAAAATAAGATTACCGGACGTAAAAGCGGTGCCGGTCCTGCCGAAGGCCGTGCCTTTTTAATCAACAATGTGCCGGTCAGCGTACCCATTGCTGCCGATTTTGTCTCAAACTCCCCTTATTCGCTTCAGGAAAAAGACCCGGGATATTATCTGCTGAAAAACGGGAAGCCGGTTTCTGATGTCCGGGTTGTTCCCGAGCCGGAATTTTACGGTCTGTCTACAGAGGATGGAATTGCTTACCAAAGGATCGCCCTTCTCCATGGGAAGGATTGCCTTGCCACAACCGTCCTGCAACGATGCATCCATTGGAAACAGGGTAGAAAATGCAGCTTCTGTGCCACGGAAGCCTCACTTGCCGGCAAACAGACCATTGAAAAAAAAACCCCGGACCAGCTTGCCGAAGTGGCAAAAGCCGCCCGGGATATGGATGGCATCACCCATATGGTCCTTACCTCGGGCACAGGAGACCCGCCGGGCAGCGAAATTCCCTATCTTGCAAAATGCGCCAGGGCCGTAAAGACCCATGCCGGCATACCGGTCCAGGTACAGATTGCCCCTCCCCCGGATCTGGATCTTATGGACGAACTCAAGGAGGCAGGCGTAGAATCCCTGGGCATCCATATTGAAAGCTTTGATATGGACATTCTGTCAAAGGTTGCACCCGTCAAGGCAGCCATTGGTATAAGCCATTATGAGAAGGCCTGGAAAAAAGCGGTGCAGCTCTTTGGCGTCAACCAGGTCAGCAGTTTTATTATTGCAGGCCTGGGCGAAACCGTTTCCTCCATTGCCTGGGGCAGTGAATTCCTGGCAGACCTCGGGGTATATCCTTTTGTGGTTCCCCTTCGCCCCATCCCGGGGTCCAGGTTTGAAACCGCTGCCCCGCCGCACCCGGATGTCATGAAACCCGTTTATGAGGCAGTTGCAAAAATTCTCCGGGACAAAGGGCTTTCCACGCAGAGCATCCTGGCCGGGTGTGCCAGGTGCGGGGCCTGCTCTGCATTATCATCCTATGAAAATAATAAAAAAGAGGATCTCATCTGCCATTCAGCCAGAAACCAATCTGAAAAATCCCAGGCCTTTAAAATCCGCCGGGAGGTTTTTGTCAGGGAACAGGGATTATTTAACGTGTCTGACCAGGATGACAATGATCCCGACTCCATTCACCTGGTTGCAAAGATAAAAGGAAAAATTATCGGTACTGTCCGGGTCTATCAGGAGGATAAAACCTCTGACCACTGGATCGGCGGAAGGCTTGCGGTAGAAGAAAAATTCAGGCACACCCGTGCCGGATCAAATCTGGTCAAAGAAGCCATGAAACGGGTGCAAAAAAAAGGCTGCACTGTTTTCACCGCCCATATCCAGGAAAAAAACATTCCGTTTTTTTTAAAACTTGGATGGAGCCCCATTGAACCTGTCAAGCCCCATTTCGGGCAGCCCCATCAGAAGATGCAGGCCGATCTGGACCTTGTTTTGAAAGATATTGACGCATGAACGGATCAAATCTAAATGAAATCATCGCATCCATCAGAACCTACGCCGGCCTCACCCGCAAACAGCCCATTAAAGATGTCGTGACCCAGCTTAAGGCAACCCACATATACGGGTCTGCCCTGCCGAGTTTCGGTGATGATGCCGCCGTCATCCCCTTTAAGGATGAATACCTCTTGTTTGCAACCGACGGTATGATGACAGGCCTGATCATCAATGAACCCTATGCTGCCGGTAAAGCCTCGGTCATGGTTACGGTCAATGATATTTATTCCATGGGCGGACGGCCCATCGGCATGGTCAATGTCCTGGCCAGCGGGGATGAAGAGCAGCGCGCCCTGATTGTGGCAGGCATTGAAAAAGGCTGCCACAAACTTCAGGTTCCAATGCTGGGCGGGCATCTTCATCCTGACACCGGTATTTTAACCCCTTCCCTGAGTGTGGCCATTCTGGGCGTGGCCAAAAAACCGCTCAGAAGCCACCAGGCCCGGAACAAAGACAATCTGATCCTTGCCGTCGATCTGAATGGAAACCGCGGCTGCAAAACTGTTGTAAGCTGGGATGCAAACTCCGGGAAAACCCCTGAAGAACTTTTGTACCGGCTGGAAGCCCTGCCCTTTATTGCGGAACAGGAATGGTCTTGTGCGGCAAAGGACATTAGCAATGCCGGTATCCTGGGGACAGTTTCCATTTTCCTGGAAAACTCGGGAAAAGGCGGAGATATCAATATTTCCAGCATCCCGAGACCAGCCGGCATTGACCTTATTGACTGGCTTAAATGTTTTCAGAGTTTCGGGTTCATCCTTGCAGCGGCCCCTGAAAACTCTCAAAACGTCCTGGATTTATTCTCGAACCGGAACATTGATGCTGCAATCATCGGAACCGTTACGGACACGGACCGGGTCATCCTGGAAGACAGCCTTTCCTCTGCCGTGTTGTTTGATTTCAGCGTTGATGAAATCACAGGCATCCGGTATAAGGCATAGAACAAATCATTTAACCGACCTTGCAAAGAGAGGAATCCTTAAATGTTTATTGACGGAAAATGGGAGCAGGCTGAAGACAAGGCCACATTTGATGTATTCAACCCGGCAACCGGTGATGTGATCTCAAAGGTAGCAGATGGGAGCCAAAAGGACATCATTTCTGCCATTCATGCTGCGGACAAGGCCTTTCCCATGTGGTCATCCCTGACTGCATACCAGCGCTCAGGCTATTTATATAGAGCCCATCAACTAATGATGGATAGAAAAGAAGACCTTGCCCGGACCATGACCCTGGAACAGGGGAAACCCCTGGCCGCAGCCCGCAATGAAGTCCAGTACGGAGCGGATTTTTTGTTGTGGTTTGCCGAAGAAGCCAAACGGGTTTACGGTCAGACCATCCCCTCTTCAAGGCCGGACCAGCGGTTCATGGTGATCAAACAGCCCCTGGGGGTCGTAGGGGCCGTCACTCCCTGGAATTATCCGGTCTCCATGATCACCAGAAAACTGGCCCCGGCCCTTGCCGCCGGATGTACCGTTGTATTGAAACCCGCAGAGGCCACACCTCTTTGTGCCATTGAAATGTTTAAAATTTTTGAAGATGCTAAAATTCCCAAAGGCGTAGTAAACCTTGTCACCAAACTTGACCCGAAACCAGTGGGAGAAGAGTTTGTGACCCATCCCATGATCCGGAAACTCACATTTACAGGTTCCACCCAGGTGGGAAAAATGCTGGCCGGCAGAGCTGCGCAGCATATGAAACGCATTTCGCTTGAACTGGGTGGCCATGCCCCGTTTATTGTGTATGATGATGCCGATCCTGTCCATGCTGCCAAAGGTGCGGTGCTGGTAAAATTTCTAAATACAGGGCAGGCCTGTATCAGCCCCAACCGTATTTTTGTCCCCTGTGACAGGGTGGATGCCTTTGCAACGGAATTTGCAAACCGTGTCAACGCAATGAAAGCCGGAAACGGAATGGAGCAGGGAGTTAAAATCGGCCCCCTGGTAGGACCGGACGCCATCGCAAAGGTTGAAAACCAGGTAGCAGATGCCCTGGGCAAAGGCGCACACCTTATCACCGGCGGCAAGAGGCTCACGGACGGAGCCCTTGAAAAAGGATATTTCTATGCTCCCACGGTTCTGACCCATGTAACAAGAGACATGCTGATCTTCAGGGAAGAAACATTCGGCCCGGTTGCCCCCATTATTGCCTATGATCCGGAAGATGATGTGATTGCCATGGCCAACGATACAGAATACGGTCTTGCCGCCTATGTCTACACCACAAACATGTCCCGTGCCATGACAGCCTTTGAACGGCTCAGATTCGGCATTATCGGGATCAATGACATCAACCCCACTTCAGCCTCTGCCCCCTTTGGCGGGATGAAAGACAGCGGCATGGGAAGGGAAGGTGCCAAAGAAGGCATCAACGAATATCTTGAAACAAAACTGGGGGGCTTTTCCATCTGACATGCAGAAATTAATTTTTAATCAGATCCAAAGGACATATAAGTGGTATCAAAACACACAGACATCTTGACAGCCTTAAAACAGGCAGTGATCAAATTCAATGAAAAAGACTGCCGGGATATTGCTAAAATGGCTCTTGACCATGGGATTGACCCCAGGACAGCCGTGGATCATGGGCTGATCCCTGGCATGGAAAAAGTGGGCATGCTGTTTGACACCAATGAATATTTTGTTCCTGAAGTTCTTTTGAGCACTGATGCCTTTTATGCCGCACTTGAAATCCTTTCCCCGCACATTCCCAAAAATGATATGAAATCAAGAATTTCAGTGGTGATCGGTTCTATTCTGGGAGATGTCCATGATATAGGCAAAAACCTTGTAAAAATAATGTTTGACATCGAAGGCTGGGAAGTTCACGATCTTGGCCGGAATGTTCCTTTTGAAAAATTCGTTGAAAAGCATCTTGAGGTCAAATCAGATGTTATTGCAATTTCAGCCATGATGACCACTACCATGATGGGGATGAAAAAGGTGGTGGCCATGGCCAAGAAAGAAAACCCGGACTGCCTCATCATGATCGGCGGGGCATCGGTTACAAAGGAAATAGCCGATGTTTTCGGTGCGGACGGCTATGCCGCCTCACACACCGAGGCTGTTTCCGGAGTGCTCAACATGATAGAACAATACCATGCATTCAAACAAAATTTTCCCTGTTCAAACCGCCATAAACTCAAAAGCCCTCCACTACCAAACCATAAAAACCGTCTTTTGGACTAGGACCTGTTTCAAGCCTGAAATATAAAAGCCGTCTTTTTTAATGAAAAAAACATCCCATGGACGATTTACATGATTTACAGCCATTTGTTAGGATGCCTGATGTTAAAGAATCTTAATAATTTAAAAGAGCTTGTCAGAAATTTTAACTCAGAAATTTTAACATAGTTAACGGATGCAGGGGGAAAGATGTTTCAATTTCAAAAAGAACAAATCGTATGTGAAGCTGGTGGCGTAAAATTCGGTGGCCATCCCGGAGATATTGCCATTTGTTTTTTAGAACCGGAACCTCCAAGGTGTAAACCATGAAGGATGATCCTACCTCCAGGTTTCCCGGGGCTGATGAGTTTGAGCCCGTCCAGCCCAGGATTGCCACGGGAAAAGCACCAGTCCTGGTGGAGATCATCTGTGAGAGGGTCCACTGCGTCATGTATGATTATGCCATCAATACAGTGGATATGGTTGCAGAAACGTTTGGAGATCAGATTGATATTCAAACCATCATCCGCCGGGGAGACCTGAAAAACGCCATGCGGTTTTTAAGCCTGTGCAAAAAAGCCGGAAGGCTTTTGTCTGTGCCGACGATCCTGATCAACGGGGAGGTTGCATTTTCAACTGTTCCCCATCCCGATGAGCTGAAGGCTGCCATTGAACGGCACCTTTTATCTTCAACACACTCAAGTAACATAAATGCCGAATCAGAATCATCCATATTCTGATTAAAATTAAGCTTTGAGACGATTTACACATCAAGTCTCCCCATACTAAAGATACCATGCGGTAAAAAAATTCCAATAGCCAACTTTAACCTAAGACCAACGAGGAGGCGACACGCAGCAAGAGCTAAACCAGATGTCAATCATTCATTAACAAAACCAATGAGGAGGCAACAAGCATGGCAAAGCAGATGTTAATTGATGCCTACAGGGGGAAAAGAACGGTTTCCGCCCCGTGGGTTCCTTATTCAGGTGTTCATTGCGCTTTTCTTATCAATGAAAAAGCCAATGCATTTCTTCAAAGTCCGGAGCTTTTGGCAAAAGGGGTGGTCTATACGGCTGAAAAATATAAGGCAGACGGTATCCCCCTGTTGTTTGATCTGTCAGTGGAAGCCAATTCAGTCGGATGCGATTTAAAATGGTGGGAAGACAATGTCCCGTCCGTATCCAGCCACCCTTGTTCAGACAAGACCCCGGAAGAAGCCGGGCTTAAAATCCCCACCCTGGATTCAGGGAGATGGCCCCAGATATGGCAGGCTGCAAAAATAGCCAAACCAAAACTGGATGCCCTTGACTGCGCCATGATGGGTCTGGTCTGCGGTCCCCTGACCCTGGCTTCCCATCTTGCCGGCGTCCGTATTTTTACCGATGTGTATAAACACCCCGATTTTGCACACAAGGTACTTAAATTTGCCGGCGAAGTCTGTGAGGCTGCGGCAAAATTCTATATCGATATGGGATGTGATATTGTCGCCATTGTTGACCCGGTAGCATCCCAGATCAGGGATACCACCTTCCGTGAATTTGTCACACCCAACTGCCAGGCTACCATTAAAGCCATTCACGATGCAGGTGTGACATCCTCTTTTTTTATCTGTGGTGACTGTACAAAGGTTATAGATGAAGTCTGCAGCCTCGGTACCCACGGATTTGCCATTGATGAACAATTGAATATGAATTTTATCAGGGATAAGGCCCTCAAAGCCGGCCTGGGCTTTGGCGGCAATTTAAAACTGACCCTCTCCCTGAGCCTGGGTCTGATTTCACCCAGGGAGGATGCCATTGTCAGCCTGGCAGCCGGAGGATCACACGGATATACGTTCGCACCCGGCTGAGACCTTCCCTACGATGTTCCGGTGGAACATATGATGCAGGCATACGAAACAAAGGCCTGGTTTGAAGAGACATTCCCCAGGTATCCGGAAACCAGAACCAAATAAACAGGAGGGTAACAAATGGCTGAAAATAAGATTACAGTTGACGTTTTAACCCTTGATAGTGTTCAATGTGCTGCGTGTGGGTATATGATGGAATCAATGGCGGCAATGCCCCAGGAAGTTCAGGAAATCATTGAATACAAGGAATGGTCCATAAAAAATAAGACCGGCATTGGTAAATTCATGGAATTAAAGGGCAAGGTCCTGCCATCCATCTGTATCGAGGGTGATATTGTGTTTCCAAGCATCATTCCCCAGTACGAAGAATTGATTGATGAAATGATCAAAAGAGCCAAATCTCCAGGACTGGTGGAAAAATTAAAACTTGCCCGGGATAAAGGATTTCAGTTTGACAAAGTCACTGAAAACCTGAAAAAGGCAGGTGCAGGCCTGAGTACCAGAAATGACAGCTGATATTAACCAGCTATTCCGTTAGGGGTGTTCCCCGGCTGCGTTGAGCCGGGGAACACTGACGGACAGGAACTGATATGAAAAATGAAAACGAAACAGGCCTGGTCCGGCTGGAAGTTCTTCATGAGGGTGAACATTGAGTGCCTTGCGCATATATGGCCAGGCTGGTCCAGGAAGCAATAACAGGGTTTGAAGACAAGATCGTTTACACAAAGGTGATTACCAGAACCCTGGACGGTGCAAACCGGCACAAAGAGCTGATCCGGCAAAACCAGGGTCTTCTCCCTGTGCCGTCCATTATCATAAACGGCAGACTCGCGTTTAAGACCATACCGGGAAAAGAAGACCTTGTGGCGGTTCTTCATACTCTTATGGATAAACAGACGTAAAAGGAGAGGCCCGTGGACAAAATCCAAGTGGATGTTCTTTTGACTGATTTACGGCAGTGAACTGCCTGTGTCTATATGGCTGAATCGGTAAAGGCTTTACCGGAGAAATATCAGGAAATGATCCATGTGGCTGAATGGGATATGAGAACCCTCGCTGGTGTAAAGCGGTTCCGGGAAATCAAGGCAAAATCCCTTCCCAGTATTGCCATGGATGATGAAATCGTTTATTCATCCATTATTCCGGGGCAGGAAGTCCTTCAACAGGAAATATTAAAAAGATTTCAAAAAAAGAATACCAACTAACCCCCTCAAGCATAAAGGAGAGATCATATGAAAATTCAAGTCCTGGGTTCAGGTTGCAAAAGCTGTGATACCTTGTATGAGAATGTAACCAGGGCATTGGAAAAAACCCGGCTCACCGGGGCTGCCACCCTGGAAAAAATCAATGACATTGACTATTTCATGAAAATGGGGTTGTTCACAACACCCGGCCTTGTAATTGAAGGAGAGTTGATTTCATCCGGAAAAATTGTGACAGAAGAAGCGCTCATCGATATTCTGAATTCCAGAAAATAAACAACCCGGATAAATAGGAGTAACAATGACATGGCTGGAACAACAAATGTAATTCTGGTCACCGGATTCCTCGGGTGTGGGAAAACAACTTTTTTAAACCGGATCATCAAAATATTCCCCAAAGATCTGAAATTAATGATCCTGATGAATGAATTCGGGGAAATCGGGCTGGACGGCACCCTTATTGAATCAGATGAACTGGATATTCTTGAAATCAGTAAAGGCTCTATTTTCTGTGTATGCGTAAAAACCGATTTTATAAGATCCCTGAACCAAATCGCCCAATCCATCAGGCCTGATGTCCTGATTGTTGAATCCACCGGTGTGGCCAATCCTTCTGATTTGAAAAAAGACCTGAACCTGACTATTTTTCAGAACCGGTTTAGACTGTCCGAACAGATCTGCCTCATTGATGCAGACTGTTTTGAAGATGCCTATGAAACATTTGTCTCCGTAGAAAAACAAATTGCCTCCTCAACCCTGTTTATAATCAATAAAACTGACCTCGCAACTGAGCAAAAGGTTTTACGAATCAAAGACATTGTAAAAAAATACCACCCTTTACCAGAGTTTTTTGAAACCACCTATGCCGATGTTCCGCTTGAAAGGTTTATCCCGGGGATAGAAAAAATTGAAACCATGGCGCAAGACACCAGGGTTTCAATTTTACCGGAACAGCTGGAACAGGCCATAGACAAACTTCTTGAAAACCCTGACCCAAACTCTGTGCCCCCGGACCGGCTATTGTCGGCCATTTTTTCCTGGGGTGGAAAGGATATTGAAGCCTTTAAGAAAATCATGCCTCAATTACCTAAACAGATGGTGAGAGCAAAAGGATTTCTGACTCAGAACAACACTGTTTTTTTGTTTAATCTGGTCATGGGACAAAAAAATATTGAGGCATATACATCAAAAAAAGATCTCAGACCATTATTGAACCGTATCGTATTTATCGGACCACCGGAAGCTATTCACCAGATGGACAAATTGAGCCGGGATTTCCCGGATTTGATCCGGAAATCGGTTTTTGATCCCATGGCGAACAGATAATCCGCTATGCTGCCGAGGTGACAGCAGGTACCGGCATTGATTGGATCAGTACTCCTTGCCCGGGAGTTGCTTTAGGAAAAACAAGGACCCGATAAACGCCTGAAATATAAAAACCGTCGTTTTTAATGAAAAAAACATCCCATGGACGATTTACATGATTTACAGTCATTTGTTAGGGTGCCTGACGTTAAAGAATATTAATAATTTAAAAGAGCTTGTCAGAAACTTAAACATACTTAACGGATGCAGGAGGAAAGATGTTTCAATTTCAAAAAGAACAAATCGTATGTGAAGTGGGTGGCGTTAAATTCGGTGGCCAGCCCGGAGATTACCCAACGGTTGTCTGTAATTCAATATTTCAAAAAGGTGATAAAATCTTCCCTGGTAAACGAAAAGACGGGTTTGATGAGAAACTGGCTGCAGATCTGCTCAAAACCCAGGACAGGCTGACAAAGGAAACCGGGGTCCCCGGCATGGCAGATATTGTAGCCAATACGGGCGAAGAATTCAAAACTTTTATCGATTTTGTCGTGGATAACACAGACATGCCCTTCTGCATTGATGCCTGGACCATAAAACCAAAATTGGAAGCAGCAGCCTATTGTGCTGAAAAAGGCCTTTTAGACCGCATGTTCTACAATAGCTTGACGGTATGGGAACAGGACATTGATACGGAAATCCGTGAGATATCCCGGATCGGGGTTAAAAGTGTCCTCCTGGTAGCCTTTGACCAGGCTGATCAAAAACCCGCCGGCAGGATTACAGGCACCCGGAAACTATTGGATGCCATTGAAAAAAATGGCGCGGAATTTAAAAATATCTTTGTTGATACATCGGTTATGAACGGTCCTGCCACTGCCCTCTGCGGCCTTGCCAACAGAATGATCAAGGAAAAATGGGGATTTCCCACCGGCTCAGCACCTTCCAACGGGTCTTATATGTGGAAGGACGCCCGTGAAAAATGGGGGTTTAAGGGTTGGTCCGCAGCCGATGCAGCCCTGGAATCTTTGTCGGCCTTTATGAACCATGATATCATTTTTTCAGGCCCCATGGTGGGCGCCTCCAGGATCATGCCGGCCATTGCCATGGCCAATGCCTTCCAGGCAACCGCTGTTTACAGTGAAACCGGACGTCTGCCAAAAGATGCAAACCATCCGCTTTATAAATTATTTCCCGATTTTGTCGAGAATCTTAGAAACAGTTAATCACCTTATGATTGGGTCAGAATATAAGGATAACAGACAATAAAAAAATAATTGAGAGGAAAACCTATGTCGGCACTTACCGGAAAACAAAGAGTTCAAAAACTGTTCAAGCGTGAACCAGTTGACACCATGCCCTGTTTCAGCGGTCAGGGAGCTGTCGTGATCCAGGCCATTGAAAAAATGGGGACAAAATTTGCTAAAATCCATACTGATGCAAGACTCCTGGCTGAGTCTGCCATCACATCGGCCCGGATATTCAATATGGATGCCGTGGTGATCCCCTATGATATGGCTGCGGTTGCAGAAGCCATGGGCCGGGGGATTTCGCTCTATGACGGAGCAGACGGAATTATCTATCCGACTGTCCCCAATAAATGGAAAAACCTGGATGAGATAGATATTCCAAAAGATTATTTAAGCCGCGGGCGGCTTCCCATGATTGACGAGGCTTTTAAAATCATAAAGCAGGAAGCTCCGGATCTTGGCGTGGGTGCCTGGGTATTGGGACCTTTTACCCTTGCAGGCCAGATTATGGAACTCGATATCCTTTTAAAGGGTCTTAAAAAACAGAAAGAACAGATCGAAATTTTCCTTGACCAGGTCACCCAGGTGACGGTTGACATGGTCAAGCATTACCAGACACTGGACGTGGACTTCATTTCCGTCAGGGACATGGGATCAGGGACCGATCTTTTGAGCCCCCGCATGTGGAAAACCCTGGTAGGCCCCAATCTGAAAAAAGTGTTTGATGCCATCACCTGTGTCCCTTCTGTCAACCATATCTGCGGTTCAACAGACATGATTATCGAAATGATGCATGAGTGCGGCGCCAATGCATTGTCCGTAGACCAGAAAAACAATGTGGCCCTCACCCGTGAAAAACTGGGCAATGATGTGCTGCTGTTCGGCAATTTTGACCCTTATAAAACCTTGACTCAGCTTGAAGATGTGAAAGAGGTGGAAGCAGTGATCAAACAATGCATTGATAACGGCCTGGATGCTGTCTGGCCGGGATGTGATATCTGGCCGGATGTTAAAAAGGAAAACATGGAAGCCTATGTCAGAACCGTCAAAGAATATGGCAAAAAAGCATCACCTGCTGTTGGAAGAATATAAAAAATATTAAGGAGAAAAAAAATGTCCGCACAAGAAGAAATTTTAGCTGCATTAAAACAAGCCGTTGTTGATTATGAAGAAGATGACTGTGCAGAAGCTGCCCAGCGTGCCCTGGATGAGGGCGTGGACCCCATGCTGGCTGTCATGGAAGGACTTGCCGCAGGTATGGAAGAAGTAGGTGTGCTCTTTGACACCAATGAATATTTTGTTCCTGAAGTATTGATGTGTGCCGATGCACTCTATAAAGGCCTGGATATCCTCCGTCCCCATATCACGCTTCAAACGGATGCGCCCAAGGCTTCTGTTGTCATCGGGTCCATCCAGGGTGATGTCCACGATATTGGGAAAAACCTGGTAAAGATGATGTTTGACGTTGCCGGATGGGATGTGTATGATCTTGGCCGGGATGTGCCCCTGGAAGCCTTTGTTGAAAAACAGCTGGACGTGAAATCCGATGTTCTTGCCATGTCTGCCATGATGACCACCACCATGATGGGCATGAAAAAAGTTATTGCCATGGTCAAGGAAAAAAATCCAGACTGCCTGATCATGCTGGGTGGTGCGCCTGTAACCCGTGATGTGGCCAATCTGTTTGGTGCGGACGGGTATGCGGAATCTGCCGGTAATGCTGTTTCTGAAGGGATCAAAATGATCGGACGGTTGAGAGAATACCAGAAAGGCGACATCAAATAACCCAAAGGAGCGCATTAAATGGCACAAGAATATGTAAATGTGATATTTCAGCCCTCTGGGAGGCGCGGCAAAGTTCCCAGGGGGTGCAACATTATAGAAGCCTCCAGGCTCATCGGCGTTGACATCGAAGCCCTCTGCGGCGAGTCAAAAGTCTGTGGGAAATGTATTGTCCGGATTGAAGAAGGGCATTTTGAAAAATATAATATCCGGTCTTCCATGGATAATGTCACCCCATGGCAGGAAGAGGTTGAAGCAAAATTCATCAATCCTGAAAACCAGGCAAAAGGATTCAGGCTCGGGTGTGTGGCAAAGATAAATGATGATATCCTGATTTTTGTACCGGAAGAATCCCGTGCCGGGAAGCAGGTGGTGTCCAAGGCTGCCCGCGACATCAAGATTGATTTCAACCCTATGGTCAAGCTCTATTCTATAGAATTGAAAAAACCGGATTTTGAAGACAAGATCGGAGACTGGGAGCGGTTGTGCAACGGGCTTGCAAGGGAGCATGGCCTGACCGGCCTGACCGTTGATATCGTTACCTTAAGAACGCTCCCCGGCGCTCTTCGGGCACAGAACTGGGTCGTGACGGTCAGTGTCTGGAATGATAAGGAAGTCATACGGATCCAGCCGGGCCGGATCAAACACGCCTATGGTATTGCCATTGATGTGGGCACCACTACCTGTGCCGGTTACCTCTGCGACCTGACCACCATGGAAGTCATCGGCACCTCTTCCATGATGAATCCCCAGTGTAAATACGGTGAAGACGTAATGGCAAGGATCACCTTTCACATGACAACACCCGGAGGACTCAAACGGATGAGCGATGATATCATTGAAGGAATCAATTCTTTAATTGATAAAGCCATCGCACCCACTCATCCGAAAAAGAAAAAGATCAAGAAAAAGAAGGAAGACGAAAACCCGGATAGCCCGGACGAATACAAAGAAATCATTGAAGAAGGTGTTGAATATCTGAGAATCACCAAGGAAGATATTGAAGATGTGACCATTGGTTTTAATACGGCCATGCACCATATCCTCCTGGGTCTTGACCCTGAACCGGTCGGGCTTGCCCCCTTTCCGCCCGTCATTCACCACAGTCTGGATATCAAGGCCAGGGATCTTAAGATTAATATCAACCCGTCCTCCTATATTTTTGCCATGCCCAATGAGGCTGGTTTTGTCGGCGGCGACAATGTCGGAGTTCTGCTTGCAGAAGAACCTTATAAGGGAGATGAAATCCAGCTCATCATTGATATCGGGACCAATGGTGAATTGATCCTGGGCAACCGGCACAAGCTCTATTCATCTTCCTGTGCCACCGGGCCTGCAATGGAAGGCGCGCAACTGAGCTTTGGCATGCGGGCGGCGCCCGGCGCCATTGAGCGGATTGAAATTGATCCTGACACCCAGGAAGTGGATTACCGGGTTATCGGTCATGACAAATCCAGAAAATTCTCCAGGCCTGAAGAAATGAAGGTCAAGGGAATCTGCGGGTCAGGCATACTGGATGTGCTGGCAGAGCTTTACCGGGCAAGCGTCATTACCAAAACCGGGGTGTTCAATAAAAAACTGTTAAAGGACAATCCCAGGTTCAGGGTAAACCCTGATACCAGACAGCCGGAATTTGTGCTGGCATGGAAGGAAGATTCATCCATTGACAAGGATATTGTAATCTCCCAGAAGGATGTCCGCCAGATCCAGCTTGCCAAGGGGGCTTTATACGCAGGCTGTAAACTGATGATGAAACGCATGGGTATTGAAAAAGTTGACACAGTTAAAATTGCCGGGGCCTTCGGCACCCATGTGGACAGGGAAAAAGCCCTTGTCATGGGCCTGTTCCCGGATTGCGAAATCGAACGGATCCACGGCGTCGGCAATGCCGCAGGTGATGGCTGCAGAGCTGCACTCCTGAACAAGAAAAAACGTGATGAAGCCAACTGG
>MGTJ01000226.1 GCA_001799395.1 Desulfobacterales bacterium RIFOXYA12_FULL_46_15
CACAAATCTTTCGCTGCATATCCACCGGCAAGGATAAATTTCTTGAACAGCTCATTGGTCACAGGGTAAATATCCATTTCATAATCATTACCAATGGTCCTGTCCTCATTATCCTGGTAGATGAAATTACCTTTAGGGATGAAAGCCATTTTCCGGGAACCGGCGGTCTTTGGACGGACAGATGCTGTTCCGGAAAATTCAACACTGCTGCCTGTGATCCCGGCCAGGGTAATGAGTTCTTCAAGGTCCTTTTCTTCACCAAGCCTGAACTGGTCAACAATCCTGACAAGATTGATATTGTTGAAATATCCCTTAAGAGATTCCGGGATTTTTTCCATGTTTTCGCGGATCATCTCGGGGTCGACCTGATCTTCTGTTTTAAACTGCTGAATCCAATCCTGCATGGTTTTAAGGGTTCTAAAGCCGCCGCCTTCTTTCAGTGCATCATGAAAAAGCGCATATCCCTTTTCCAGGACTTTCCAGAGAAGAATGGTCTTGTAAGCTATGTTCAGTTTTTTGTTTTCCACCAGCCCCTGCTGAAGGTTCAGGTCGTTGATAAACCGTTTCACATTCCTGGGGTTATTCTCCATGGCCGGGATGATCAATGGGAGGTGATTTATGAGTTCCCCTTCAGAGTCATTTCCGCAGCCTGTAATAAAATCTGTAAAATCCTTTTCCCGAATCTTCGGCAGATTGAAAGTCACCTGGACGATCTTGTCCATGAACCTTAGGGCATCTTCCGGGTAGGTTTTCTTCAGCGCTTTGATAATAATGTCATTGTCTGCTCCGATGACAAACACGCAGCCTTGTTTGTCCATAAAAAGCTTGATGGTTTCAAGCACCTGGACGATTTTGGGTTCCGGGCACCGGTCCAGGTCATCTATGAATATGGATAGAACGCCTTTTTTCTCATCAAAGGCCTCACATTTCTTAAGCTTTGGCCGCCATGAAAGCCAGGTCCAGATCAGCCGTGTGAAAAAATCATCAAACACCTCATAAAAGCCAAGGCTCTTTTGGTACTCCGGGTCCTGGAGAAACTCGCTTAGATCTATGGTGGTGACTTTTTTGATCAGGCTGAAGAACAGTTTTGGTTTATTGATGCCGGTGGCAAGCCTTTCGATTTCCGCTTTACAGCTTTGAAAAAAGCTGTCCTCCTCCATGGCCTTAAAAATCTCAGCAATAAGGGCCGCCATGACTTCATCCTCGTTTTTATATTTCCAGGCCTGGAACCAGACGGTTTTGCAGGTCCGGTATTTTGGGTCCGGGCTGCCCTTCCTTTTTTTTTCATCTTTTTTGAGCTTGTTTTGGATACTTTTCATGAGGGTGGTTTTGCCTGATCCCCATTTGCCATAAACCCCGATGACCAGCGGGGTCTTGTTTTCCGCATATGCGATAAGATCGGCAATGGTGTTGATATAGACATCAAAGCCGAACTGGGCATTTCCTTCCTCGGTAACATCGCTGATGATTCTGACAGGTTTTATCTCTTCTTTTGTCTCATTCATGTCGTACCGGCTCCCATGGTTTTTAAAACTGTGCCAGCCTGTAAAGATACTTCCTGCTGTTTTGCTATGTAAGCCAAGCGGTTGTCAAGGATTAAATATGCGCTTGCCTTGGGACAAAGACCCTGATACACATCAAAGGATAAAAGGAAAGAAAGGCCATGGAAAATAAAAAAATCCTTATCATTGACGAGACCCTGAGAGAAGGGATGCAGTACCGGGGTGTGATGTTCTGCCTTGAACAGCGGATGAAAATCCTTGAATTCCAGGAAGCCCTGGGGGTGGACATCTGCCAGGCCGGGTATCCGCCGGCCCATGTCCATGAAGCAGCAGTGGTAAAAACCCTTTTTGAAGAGGGACAAAAAAGGGGATACCGGGTCCGGGTGGCAGGCATGGGCCGGGCCCATGCCAGGGATGCCGGTATTCTGGTCCGGACCGGCATCCTGGATATTCATTTTCATCTGCATATTTCGCCCCAGGCCGGGCCCAATGCTGTCAATGCCGTTCTCTCAGACCTTTTAAAACCAGTGGAGGAAGTGAGGAAAAAAGAGCCCCGGGCTGTGATCTCCATTGCCATGCTGGATATCGGGCGCACAGGCCCGGACGTCCTGGGTCATTGCGTGTCCTTTCTAAGCCGCCACAGGATCGATATCATTTCTCTGCCCGATACCTCGGGTATGATGGCGCCGAACCAGGTTTTTGATATCATTTCCCGTCTTTCTGCCCTGGCCGGGAACAGCATGTTGTCCATCCATTGCCACAATGATCTGGGTATGGCGTCGGCCAATTCCGTCATGGGGATTCTTGCCGGGGGGCTAGTGCTGGAAGCGTCTGTCCTGGGCATTGGAGAGCGGAACGGTATTGCCGATCTCTACACCACGGCCCGGGTGCTGAAGGACCAGGGTTTTGAAATGGCCCTCAGGACAGACAATCAGGATCTTTTCAGGCAATATTATGATTATGTAGATGCCATTGTTTTTGAGCAGACCGGCAGGCATAGGATGAATACCGACACCCCGGTTTTCGGAACGGCGGCAGGAACCCATACGGCAGGGACCCATGCCGGGGGGGGGTTCGGTCTTTCTCCGGAAGCAGACTTCCATCTCAATATCCTCTGCGGCCGGGGCCTTGTTCAAAAATACCTTACCCTTCACCACCTGGACTGCCCGGCAGAGCTGCTGGATGTCCTGACCCAGGATGTCAAATCGGAAAGCATCCGCCTGAACCGCTGTCTCACCCTACCGGAGATAGAGACCCTTGTTTCAAAAAATCAAAGGCCGGATCTGATGCCTGAAATAGAACAGTAAAAGGATATATCGTGAATCTTGAAACCATTATCAAGGAATTAAATTTAAAGCCCCACCCTGAAGGGGGATATTTTTGTGAATCTTACAGATCTAAGGAAAAAATAGGAGTCCCCGGCCTGCCGGACCGGTATGCGGGTGACCGGGCTTTTGGAACCAGTATCTATTATCTCTTGAACGGTCATGACAAATCCTGTTTTCATAGGTTGAAGTCTGATGAGATATGGTATTTTCATCTGGGTGAAACAGCCGTCCTTCATGTGATTGATCCTGAAAAAGGCTATTATCCCGTTGAATTGGGGCCTTGTCTGTCTGAAGGGGAAAAATTGCAATCCATTATTCCTGCCGGATCATGGTTTGCAGCCGAAGTGAAACACCAGACCGGGTTTTCCCTGGTGGGGTGCGCTGTTTTTCCCGGGTTTGAATTTGCCGATTTTGAAATAGGGTGCCGGGAAATACTCCTCCTCAAATATCCCTCTCTATCTGATATTATCCTTAAATTCAGCAGATAAAAACATTCACTGTGATGAAAGAATTCCTTCAACAGCCTTTACCGGAATGGTTTGAAAGCATCAAACAATGGATTTTGGATAAATAAAGAATTGCAAAACCGGCTATAATCTGGTTTAAATGGCATATTGGGCATTAAATAATAATAAAAAATTATCTTGACATTTTTGAAATTTAGCGCATTTATAGTCTTAGCAAACAAGATTAAATATTAGCAAACTTTTATTAAGAATTTTAGAAATTAAGGTTTTTTGTTGAATATCGATATCAAAGGCATTGTCATTATCTGCGGGAATTACGGCTCAGGTAAGACCGAGACTGCGGTAAATCTTGCCATCAAACGCAAAAGGGACGGAATTGATGTCAAGATTGCAGACCTGGATCTTGTGAACCCTTATTTCAGGACCCGTGAAGCACGTGTTCTCCTGGAAAGCCTGGGCGTCAAGGTCATTCTGCCGGACCGGCAGTATATGCATGCCGATCTTCCCATCCTGGCACCGGCCGTAGCCGGGATGATTCAGCAGCCGTCCGAGCTGACCATTCTGGATGCAGGAGGGGATGACGTGGGCGTCACGGTTCTTGCAGCCCTTGAAAATCACCTGTCCAAAAAGAAAGTCCATATGCTCCAGGTGGTCAATCCTTTCCGGCCTTTTACAGAAGATGTCAAAGGCTGCATCCGGATCAAGGAAGAAATCGAAGCCTCTTCAAAAATCAAAATCACAGGGCTTGTCGGCAATGCCAATCTTATTGACGAGACCCTGCCGGAACATATTTATAAGGGATATGACCTCTTAAAGGACCTGTCCCTGGCAACAGGCCTGAGAATTGAATTCATCACAGCCTGTTCGAATATAATACCACAACTTGACCCGGGTTATTTTTCCTGTCCTGTGCTGGAAATCGAGAGGAAAATGAATCCGCCCTGGAAACGTTTAAGCAGTAAAGGAGTTTTAATTCATGGCGTATAAACATATTGTTGATTCTGAGCGGTGCAAGGGATGCGGGCTCTGTGTCAGCGTCTGCCCCAAGAATGTTCTTGAGATCACGGACAAGGTAAATGCAAAAGGGCATTTTCCCGTATACCAGGCCAGACCCGAGGACTGCATCCACTGTACCATGTGCTGTATCATGTGCCCTGATGTGGCCATCAGCATTGTTGAGACAGAAAATCAAACTGCATAACCCTATCAATAAGGAACCATCACAATGGCAAAAGTGTTAATGAAAGGAAATGAAGCAATCGGTGAAGCTGCCATCCGTGCCGGCTGTAAAAATTATTTTGCATACCCCATCACCCCCCAGTCCGAAGTGGCCGAATACCTGGCCAAACGGCTGCCGGAAGTGAGTGGTGTCTTTCTCCAGGGAGAAAGCGAGGTTGCTGTCGGGTATATGATTTTTGGTGCCGCAGGCTGCGGGGAAAGGGTCATGACCACATCGTCGAGCCCGGGCATCAGCCTCATGAGCGAAGCCCTGTCCTATATTGCAGCAGCCCAGTGCCCGGCCGTATTTGTCAATATCATGAGGGGCGGTCCCGGTCTCGGCGGCATCCTGCCTTCCCAGGCAGATTATTTCCAGGCGACAAAAGGCGGGGGACACGGGGATTACCATCTTCTTGTCTTTGCACCGGACGGGGTCCAGGAAGCGGTTGAGATGACCATGAACGCCTTTACCCTGGCTGAAAAATACCGGGGGCCAGTGATGATCCTGGGTGACGGTATGATCGGACAGATGATGGAGCCGGTTGAGTTTCCGGACAATCTCAAATCCGAACCCTCCAACAAGGATGACTGGGCCACCAGCGGCATGGACACAAGGAAAAGCAATAAACGCAACCTGGTCCGGTCCCTGTTTCTTGATCCGACCGAGCTTAATAATAACAATCTTGCCCTGAAGGCCAAATATGCCCGGATGAAAAAAGAGGAAATCCTGTATGAAGGCTATAATACAGACGGGAACTATAAGGTCCTCATCGTCAGCTACGGCACCATGAGCCGGGTGTGCAAGACCTCCATCGACATGATGAAGGAAGAAGGGATTGAAATAGGGCTTTTAAGGCCCAGGACCCTTTTCCCCTTTCCTGAGGAAGCGGTTTTCAAAGCTGCGACAAAAGAGAGCTGTAAAGCCGTCATCAGCATTGAAATGAGCATGGGACAGATGGTGGAAGATGTGGAACGGTGTGTCAGGGGACAAAGAAAAGTCGATTTCTATGGCGAATGCGGCGGTGATATTCCGACACCTGAAAAAATTATCGAGGTTATCAAAGAACTTATCTAACCGCATGATTTAGGAGATAAAAGAATGGGAAAAACATTTTCAAAGCCGGAAGCTTTAAGCAGCAATATGACGCATTACTGCCCCGGCTGCACCCATGGTATTGTTCATCGCCTTGTGGCCGAAGCCATTGATGAACTCGGCATCCGGGGAAGAACCGTCGGTGTTGCGCCAGTCGGGTGCGCGGTGCTCTGCTATAATTATTTTAATTTTGATTTCCAGGAAGCGGCCCACGGGCGTGCTCCGGCCATGGCCACGGGGATCAAACGGGTACGGCCCGATCTCATCGTCTTTACCTACCAGGGAGACGGAGACCTTGCCAGCATCGGCATGGGGGAAATCATCCATGCAGCCAACCGGGGTGAAAAATTCACCACCATATTTATCAACAATGCCATCTACGGCATGACCGGAGGCCAGATGGCCCCCACCACCATGCCGGGCCAGCGGGCCACCACGGCACCCACAGGCCGGAACACGGATCTGACCGGTATGCCCATCCGCATGGCCAACCTGTTAAAGGAGCTGGTCACCCCCGGATATATTACCCGGCAGGCGGTCCTGAACCCGAAACAGATCAACAAAGCCAAAAAAGCCATTAAAAAAGCCTTTGAATACCAGGTGGCGAATAAATGTTTCAGTTTTGTGGAAGTCATCTCCACCTGCCCCACCAACTGGGGCCTGACGCCGCTGGATGCATTGAAATGGGCCGAAGATACGCTTCTGCCCTATTATGAACTGGGAGACTATAAAATCCCTGAATAGAACAAACCTATTATAATTTATTGTTGTTTTTGGAGAAACCAATGCAAACAGAAATAAAATTTGCAGGATTCGGCGGCCAGGGAATCTTACTCAGCGCAAAGCTTTTGGCCTATGCCGCCATGAAACAAGGCTTTTTCGTCGCCTGGGTCCCTTCCTACGGACCTGAAATGAGGGGCGGGACCGCCTATTGTACGGTTGTCATCGGCGACAAACGGATCGGTTCGCCCATTATCAAGAACCCCACCCATCTGGTGGCCATGAACCGCCCGTCCCTGGAAAAATTTGCCAATGACGTGAAACCCGGCGGGGTGATCATGATCAACAGTTCTCTTATTCCCACTCGGAGTGAAAGAACCGATATCATTGAACTGATCGTTCCGGCCAATGACAGTGCGATCAAGGTCGGCAGCGTTAAATGCGCTAATATCATTGCTTTGAGCGCCTTTGCCGCCAAGGCAAAGATTGTGGATATGGAGGTCTTAAGACACTGTGTCATGGATGAATTTTCAGCCAAACCCAAAATCATCCCGCTGAACATGAAAGCCTTTGACGAGGGGATAGATATCGCGAACAAGAGTTAATACCAAACAGACAACACGGGAGGGGCAAGTATGATCAGAATCGAAATTTCTCTTTTCCTGAAAAATGTTCCGGGTGAACTGGGAAGATTAACCGAACTCCTGGCCGGTGCCGGTATCAATATCGATGCCATCACCATCCAGGATGCATCAGCCTATGTTCAGAATCTTTTTGAAGCCAGGGGAAAATCCCTGAAACGGCTGGCCTCTTCTGCCAGTTACAGCTCCATGAGACGCGATTCTGCCGACTTTGCCCTCATCCGTCTGGTGGTGGACAAGGCCCAATCCGCCATGGACCTCTTAAAAGCCAATGATTATCTCTTTGATTCAAATGAAGTCGTAACCATTGATATTACCAATAAACCCGGTGAATTTGCAAAAATCACCAAAAAATTCGGAGAGGAACAGATCAATATCAATTATGTTTACGGATCTGTTTCCGACTCCGACGGCAGATGTCTTTTTGTGTTCTGCCCTGAGGATGTTGCATCGGCAGCCGCCATTTTCAAGGACGGCTATTAATCATTGAGGTGAAATAATCCTATGGTGATTCCGGATTTACGCTCTCTGATTCTTTGCCTTGCTGTTGTGTCAGTTACGCTGGCCTTCTGCATGTTCTATTTTCTAAAGGAGAGGAAAACCTATCCCGGGTTTTTAAACTGGGCCATGGGAGTACTGTTGTTCAGTATCGGCATATTCTTTGTCGGTCTAAGAGATGTCCTTTCCGATTTTTTCTCCATTGTTCTTGCCAATGTCCTATCTCTCGGCTCGCTTATTATTCTCTATTCCGGGTTTAAAATCTTTGTCCATAAGAAAATAACCCGTTATGCTCATCTGTCCGTACTGATCATTTTTACCTTTTGCATCTCATTTTTCACTTATATCATTCCAAGCCTGCTGATCCGGATCATCCTGATTTCCATCATGATGACCATTTATTTTCTTCTCATCATCAAAATCCTGTCAAAAGACGTCAAAGCCCTTCTCATGAAGAACAACCCCATATTGTCCGGGACCCTGATGGTCTTTGTCCTTTTTTCAGGGTTCAGGGCAGTTTATAATCTTATCATTGAAATCATGGGAAAGGGCCAGGCTTCCGATATGATCATGGAACCTTTTGTTCCCCTGGTCCTCATGGTTTTATTGATCACCCTGGTGATCGGTCTGATCCAGCTCAATTACCAGAGGCTTGAAAAAGAATTTTTCGACACCTACAGGGAAATTGAAAAAGCCAAAGAGGATGCTGAAAAAGCAACCCGTATAAAATCCGAATTCCTTGCCAATATGTCCCATGAAATCAGGACACCCATGAACGGTGTCATCGGAATGCTGGACCTGCTTTGTGAAACTCAGCTTCTGCCAGAACAAAGGGATTTTGCCCTTTCTGCCCAGCAAAGTGCGGATTCGCTCCTGGTGCTTGTCAACGACATTCTTGATTTCTCAAAGATAGAAGCCGGCATGCTTGAAATTGAAAAAATCGATTTTAACCTGAGTGTCACCATGGATTCCATCAGCGATATCATGGGTATCAAAGCCAATGAAAAAGGTGTGGAATTCGGCTGCCTGATCCAGGATGATGTCCCGGTAAATCTGATTGGCGACCCGGGACGCCTAAGGCAGATACTTATTAACCTTGCCGGGAATGCCATCAAATTTGCTGAAAAAGGAGAGGTTTTCATCCGGGTATCAAGACGCCTGGAATCAGACACAAAGGTTGAGCTCCTGTTTGAAGTAAAAGATACAGGCATCGGCATCCCGGAAGAAAAAATCGGGTTTATTTTCAATTCCTTTTCCCAGGTGGATGCATCCACTACCCGGAAATACGGGGGAACCGGTCTGGGTCTTGCCATCTCAAAACAGCTTGTGGAGCTTATGGATGGTGAAATCGGGGTTCGCAGCAAGATTAATGAAGGGTCTTCTTTCTTTTTTTCAGCCTTGTTCGATAAAGGGAAAAAACCGGTGGAACTCTTTTTTCCAATGGATGATATTAAAGGCGCCAAGATACTGGTGGTGGACGACAATAAGATGAACCACGAAGTGTTCAAGGCTTATTTAAAATCCATGGGGTGCCCGGCCGACAGCGCCTATCACCCCGATCAGGCGCTGGAGATGCTGAGATATCCGGCAGACAAAATCCCCTATCAAATTGCGCTGATCGATATGCAGATGACAAAAATGAGCGGGGAGGAACTGGGGCAGACGATCCTTCAGGACAAGAGAATAAAAGATACCCTCCTGGTCATGCTGTCATCCATCGGGCATCGGGGGGATTCTTCAAGATTAAAGAGCACGGGCTTTCAGGGCTTTCTGACCAAACCGGTAAAGAAAGGCCAACTGCTGGATTGTTTAAAGACCGTGATCAGTTTGTCTGAAGCAGGAATCCCCGGCATGGTAAGACCCTTTGTGACAAGCTACAGTATACGGGAAGCAAGGGAAAG
The DNA here is from genome assembly GCA_001799395.1 of Desulfobacterales bacterium RIFOXYA12_FULL_46_15. Taxonomy (GTDB): domain Bacteria; phylum Desulfobacterota; class Desulfobacteria; order Desulfobacterales; family Desulfobacteraceae; genus Desulfobacula. Next base: position 9,369 of record MGTJ01000226.1, read on the forward strand.
CCGGATGGTTCAGATGGAAAAGCAGCGGATTATGCTGGTTGAAGACAATATGATGAACCGGAAAGTGGCTGTAAAAATGCTGGAAAAAATGGGACATGAAGTCCTTGAGGTCCATAACGGCCTTGAAGCAGTTGAAATCTTTGAAAAAAAATATGAGGCCATTGACATCATCCTCATGGATATCCAGATGCCGGTCATGGGCGGAGAAGAAGCCACACAGAAAATCCGGGAATTTGAAAAAGAACTTTCCATCCATACCCCCATCATTGCCTTGACAGCCAATGCAATGATGGGAGATAAAGAGCGGTTCATCGAAGCCGGCATGGATGATTATATTTCAAAACCCATCAAGAAAAACGATCTGGTCAGGGTTTTCTCTTGTCTTTGAGAACCTGGTTTGAAATCACGATTCTCTGGATTTCGCTGGTCCCTTCATAAATGGTAAACACCCTGGCATCCCGGTAGAATCTTTCCACATCATAGTCTTTTGTGAATCCGTATCCCCCGTGGATCTGGATAGCCCTGGCCGTGACCTCGTTCACCATTTCCGATGCAAAGAGCTTGGCTATGGAGGCTTCCTTGGTGTAGACTTCTCCCCGGTCTTTCATGGAGGCGGCAGATAAGATCAATTGTTTTGCAGCCTCGATCTGGGTGGCCATATCTGCAATCTGGAACCGTATGGCCTGGTGTTTGACAATGGGCACACCAAACTGCTTGCGAGCCTTTGCATATTTTACCGCAGCATCAAAGGCTGCCATGGCAACTCCGTAGGATTGGGCGGCAATGCCTATCCTGCCGCTGTCCAGACCGGACATGGCGATTTTAAACCCGTCCCCTTCCTTGCCCAGTATCCGGTCTTCCGGCACACAGCAGTTTTCAAGGATCAAATCCGTAGTATCCGAGGCCCGAAGCCCCATTTTATCTTCCATATGACCGACGGTAAGGCCTGGGGTGCCTTTGGGGATGATAAAACAACTGATTCCCCGGTGGCCTTTGCTCTCATCAGTCTTGGCCGTCACCAGCACCACTTTGGAATGTTTACCTGAGGTAATGAAGCGTTTGGTTCCGTTCAGGACCCAGCCGTCCTTGTCCTTTATCGCTGTTGTCTGCTGGCTTACCGGATCAGAACCGGCTTCAGGCTCTGTAAGACCAAAGGCACCAATCATCTCTCCCGAGGCCAGGGGCACCAGGAATTTTTGCTTCTGCTCTTCGGTCCCGAATTTGTAAAGGCTTTCACACACAATGGAATTCTGGACCGACATCACAACAGATGTAGATGCACAGGAATATGCAATTTCAGACAAAGCCAGGACATAGGAAATCGTGTCTGCAGATTCACCGCCGTATTTTTCAGGGATCATCATCCCCATAAGCCCGAGTTCTCCCATCTGCCGGAAGTTTTCAGCCGGGAATTCCTTGGTTTTATCCCTTTCTGCCGCAGTTGCCGCCACCACTTTCCGGGAAAATTCCCTGACCATATTCTGGATCATCAATTGTTCATCGGTAAGCTTGAATAACATGATATCTCCCCTTTATTTGTCTGACCCCTATGGTGCGTACACCACAACAATAAGTTCAGCATCGGTTTTGCCGGTATTTCTCAAATCATGTTTGACACCTGAATTAAAATGAAGGGAATCCCCTTTTTTCAATTGATTGATATGATCACCGACCTGATATTCCACAGTACCTTTGAGCACATAGACAAATTCTTCGCCTTCGTGCTGAAATCCTACGCCGTCATGGCTTTTTTCTGCTTCAACCACGATTCTGAAGGCTTTTAAATGCTTGTTCTCGGCATTGGGAGTGAGGGAGGTATAGGCGTAATTATCGGTTCTTTTTGTATAGGCCTTGGATCTTTCTTCCATAGCCTCGTCCTGCTCCTTTAAAAGAAAGCTTGAATCAATGTGAAGGGCTCTTGAAATCTGGAGCAGATTTCCGACGGACGGCCGTTTTTCCCCTGCCTCAATATTCATGAGCGCATCTTTGGACAGCCCGGTTTCATTGGCCATGGTGTCCAGGCTGATCTTTTTATCCAGCCTTGTTTTCTTAATCCTTTTGCCTATGGGTGTGATGCCTTTTTTTGCAGCCATATTCTCTCCAAATCCAGGGTTAAAAGCGCCCTAAAAGACTGAGCGCTCGTTCATATTCAGGGCAATACAAAACCAGTTCCTTTCTTTCAGGATTCTTTTAAAAGATCAGCCGATGACCTGAATCCAGTTTTCCGTATCTTCGGCCTTACCGTATTGAATTGCCGTTAATGCATCATAAAATTTCATGGCTGTTTTTCCGGGTGTGCCGTCCCCGATGGAAACCGCCTTATCCCCATACCGGATTTCACCTACAGGGGAAATAACAGCCGCGGTCCCGGAACCGAACACTTCAATAAGCCGGCCGGATGCATGGGACTCGAACACTTCGTCAATGCTGATTTTTCTTTCATTCATGGCCATTCCCCATTTCTTTGCCAGGGTAATGACCGAATACCGGGTGATGCCGGGCAGGATGCTCCCGCTCAGGTTGGGAGTGACCAGTTCATCCTTCATGAGAAAAAAGATATTCATGGCGCCGACTTCTTCGATATATTTCCGTTCAAGGGCATCCAGCCAGAGAACCTGGGCATAACCGTCCTTTTTTGCTTTTTCCGATGCAATAAGGCTGGCAGCATAATTACCAGCGGTTTTGTATTCCCCCACACCCCCCCGGACAGCCCGGACATGGTCTTTGGCCACCCAGATTTTCACAGGATTCAAGCCTTCTGCATAATAGGCACCCACAGAAGACAGAATGATAAAAAACCGGTAGGTATTGGATGCCCGGACACCCAGGAAAGGGTCGGTGGCAATAATGGTGGGCCGGATATACAGGGAAGTGCCCAGGGTTTCGGGTATCCATTTTTCTTCCAGGAGAATCAATTGTTTCATGGCTTTCATGACAAAATCGATATCAATCTCAGGGATGCACATCCCCCTGGCCGACCGGTTCATTCTTTCAAAATTGTCCTTTGGTCTGAACAGGCAGATTTTCTTATCCGGGGTCTTATAGGCCTTAAGTCCCTCAAAAATAGCCTGTCCGTAATGAAACACCATGGCAGCCGGGGATATGCTGAAATCGGCATAGGGGACAATCCGGGAATCATGCCATCCTGTATCCTTTGAATAATCCATGACAAACATATGATCCGTAAACACCTGGCCGAATCCCAAAGCTGAATCCTGCGGTCTTGTCCTGTTGGTTTCAGCCAGGGTAATTTTTATTTCCATCATTATCCTCCATATATATTGATGCGTTTCATTTTTTTTAAAAATTTAATATGGCTGCTTCATCTGATCCCTGTCAAGATAATTTTATCCTTTTTATTGATAAAATATTTCAGGCACACACTTCATCTGTGGGCCGACTTGACTTTATCCCCTGGAGGACTTAATTTTCAAAAGATTTTTTTTTATGACCCTGTCTGATAAACCGTATGGAAAAATAATGAAAACATATATTGATGAATTAAAAACAAATGCCCGGAATATAAGTCTTATGCCCTATTATATTCTCGGGGTGGTGGGAACAACCATCAGTATTTTTGTAGTTGTCATCCTTAATTTTTTTACCCCCCTTGACCCGATCCAGAATTTGATCCTGGGCCAATGCCAATCCCTGACATGGAACCGGGTGGTGATGTATTATTTACCCAGGTTTTTTCTGATATTGGGTATTTCATGTTTTGCCGTTATTATGGGCTCCAGCCTGATACTCAGGCCGATTTCCCTTTGTCTGAACCTGCTTAAAAAAGGAACCAACCCCAGCCCTCAAATCATTGAGGCTGCCAAAAGAAGGCTTTTGAACCTGCCGTTCCTGGTTATCCCGGTCAATGTGCTCATGTGGGTCATCTTTCCTGCCATGGCGGGAACATCCACAACCCTTGCCGGCATCCTGGATCATAGGACAGTGATTACCCTTTCCGCCAGGGCCAGCATGGTCGGTCTGATTGCTTCAGGTATTGCATCGCACTGGATGGAAGTCCTTTCGCGAAGGCAGCTGATTCCTTTTTTTTTCCCAAACGGCCAATTAAATCTATCAGAAGGGGTTGCAACAATATCCCTGTCCCGGCGCATCCGGGCAACCAACCGCCTCATTGCCATTATACCGGTCACAGTTCTCCTGGTCACCCTGATCACACTTCAATGGGAAATTGAGGCTTCGCCCGTACCGGCTGTTACCTATGGCCGGGGAATCATTGTATTTACCTTTGTTCTTTTCCTCTGGACCCTTGTTTTTTCAAAGCAGTTAACCCGGCTCCTCTGTAAAAACATTGTAGACCCCATCAATGATCTGGCCCAGGTACTCATGAACGTCCGGAAAGGACGATTTGATAGAAGGGCTCGAGTGGTGTCCAATGATGAAATCGGGTTTGCAGGAGATGTAGTGAATGAAATGACCAAAGGCCTCCAGGAACGGAAAATAATGCAGCAATCGCTAACCCTGGCCAGGGAAATCCAGCAGAATCTTCTGCCGAAACGCGACCCCAGCCTCCCGGGGCTGGATATTGCAGGAAAAACCATTTATTGCGATGAAACCGGTGGGGATTATTATGATTATCTTTTGCCGGAAATAGATAAAAAAGACCGCATCCGGATTGTCCTGGGGGATGTGTCAGGGCATGGAGTGGCGTCGGCCCTTCTCATGGCCACCTCCAGGGCCTTGTTCCGGCAGCGGTCCGCCCTTCAGGGAACCCTTGCCGAGGTGGTCACGGATATCAACCGCCATTTATGCCGGGATGTGGAAGACTCAGGTAATTTTGTAACCCTTTTCGGTATTGAATTAAACCTTTCGGAAAAATATCTGAAATGGGTCAGGGCAGGGCATGATCCGGCCGTTCTGTATGATCCGGCCCAGGGGCGGTTTATTGAACTGAAAGGGGAAGGAGTTGCCCTTGGCTTTGATGATACCCTTAAGTACAGGGAAAATATGATTTCAAACCTGTCCGGGGGGCAGATCGTCGTTCTCTGCACGGACGGAATCTGGGAAGCCCGGAATTCATCCGGTGTAAGGTTTGGCAAACAAAATCTTTACCAAATCATTCAGGAAAATGCCCATCTGTCTTCCCGGGAGATAATGGAACTCTGCATCAACAGCTCCTACCGGTTTCAAAAAGAAAACACATACCAGGATGATGTTACCCTTATTATTGTCAAGGTCCTTTAACCCTTACCGGGAATAGGTAAACTTTTGCAGCCGGATATAATAATCCAGATCAGACATCTGCGGTTTCCAACACAACACTCTGAATTATCAAGGGGTTACTGCTCTCTTGATGGCATGGCAAACCATTTTTACATCATCCTCTGTCATTGCAGGAAACAGGGGAAGCGTGAGAATTCGTTCATAGGCATATTCTGCTATGGGGCAAAGACCCTTATATGTGTTAAATGTTTTTTTATAAAAAGGATGGTAATGGACCGGTATATAATGGACATTCACGCCAATGCCTTTATTCCTCAGAAATGAGAAAATTTCCAGCCTGTTCTTTTTCAGGCGCTCAAGATCCAGTTTTACCACATAAAGATGATAGGCATGGGAAATAAATTCCTGCCTTTTTAAAGGGGCAATGCCGTCAATCCTTTCAAAAAACCGGTCATATTGTTTTGCAAGGCAGTTTCTCTTATGTATCCTGGATTCAAGTTTCTTAAGTTGTGAAATGCCAAGCGCACATTGAAAATCCGTCAACCTGTAATTAAACCCAGGCATTTGGATCTCATAATACCAGGACTCTTTTTCCCTTCTCTGGTGGAGGTCATCACTGATACCATGATTCCTGAATAATTTAATCCTGTGAATAAGATCTTTATCATTTGAAACCACCATCCCGCCCTCACCCGTTGTAATTTGCTTGACCGGATGAAAGCTGAAAACAGTCAGATCGGCGCAGCTTCCTGAAGGAGACCCCTTATAGGCGCCTCCGATGGAATGGCAGGCATCGGCAACCAGGTAAATATCATATTTTTTTGCAATTTTCCTCAGGGCATCATAATCGCACATCCGGCCGGCATAATCGACGGCAATAACCGCCCGGGTCCTTGAGTTTATTTTTTCTTCAATTTTCAAAGGATCGATCAACAGTGTATCCGGGTCAACATCTGCAAAAACCGGCTTTCCCCCTTGATACACCACTGCATTGGCCGTGGCTGCAAAAGTGATGGGCGGCACGATCACTTCATCTCCCGGCTTTATATCAAGGGCGGCCATTGCTGCATGAAGTGCAGCCGTGCCGCTGTTAACGGCAGCCCCGAATCCGGCACCGGATATCTTTGCTGTTTTTTCTTCAAATTCCTCTACCTTCGGGCCTGTGGTAAGCCAGCCGGAAAGCAGGGCGTTCCTGACTGCTTTAAGATCCTCCTCGTCAATATCATGCCGGCCATAGGGAAGAAAAAAATTTTTATTCTCAAAATCAGATGTCATAATTAAAAAACTTAACTTTTTTTGTTGGTTATACTATTAGATAAATATTGAGTCCCATATACCATCAACTGACAACATCAGCAAATATAATTGTTTTTCAATTTAACCGGCTGAGCTGAAGGGGATGGAAACCGGTATATATTACAAACGGGTCACAGGTATTTTAAATGAAAAAAGACATAATCTGGCTCATTCAATCAAATCAGATCACACCGACCATTTGTGAATTTCTAAAAACATTACAGACCCGGATGGCAAACCATCTTAATCTTAAATTCATGGTGCCGGATTCTTCTTTTGATATTCTGGAAAAAATAAAAATCCTGAAACCGGAATCTTTTAAAACATCCGCAAGGACGGCAACCAATTCATACCAGGGATATCTTGCAAAACGTGAAATTCTGAAAGATAAGAAATTTAACGAAGGGCTGGGTTTCTCAGATGTATTGCTCTTGGATGATTTAGGCGGCGGCAATGTCATGCAGACCTTTATTGAGCTTGCCAAACCTGCCGGCACCCGTGGGCTGATCCTTCAAATTCCGAGCCCCTTAGGTTCTTCGGAAACAGAAGAACGTGTATTTCATGCTGCCATCCTCTGGGCAAATCAGAACTGCATCCCGGTCATCGGGTATGAGCTGCTTCCCCTTGATACAAGATGGACTCTTGCCCCTTCACTGCTTGACGGCATCATTACAAGGTATCATGAAAGTTATGATTATTTAAAAACAATAATAAACCATAAAAACATCTGGCTGCTTCCTTTTTATGAGGCATCCATTTTTTCATCGGTCTCTGATGAATTTAACCTGAATGGGGCCAGAGCCGCCTATCATTACCGGAATGAATGTTCCATACCGGCCCGGAGAACCGTCCTTTATGTTCCTCACAATGTTGCAATGATATATGAATACCAGGAAATGCTAAACATCATTGAACCGGTTGGAGATAAACTTCACCTGATGTTCGGCTTTGGAGAAGATCAGGTCAGGGGCACCTATTCCCAAAAAGAAATTATTAAAACCGTCTACCGCAATGAGTTAAAAAAATTTGCTTCTTATTCGTTTCATAATATGAACAATCCCTGGGAAATGTTGATGGCGGAAAGCCTCATCGCATGTTCAGCCTGCTTTCAGACCAATGTTGCCCAGGAAAAAAATATACCCGGCCTCATCTTTGATCCTCTCTTACCGGCTTTGGACAGAGGATACAAAAAAAGGGTCAATCAGAAAAATGAGTTTTTAAACGCGGTTAAACAATCCATTGAACTCAAACAGAAAAAGACTGAATTAGGGGATATTATCATGCTGTTAACAAATAAACAGGGCAAATAATGGATAATTTCTGGAAAAATAAAAAAATAATCGCCTATATTGCACTCGCCCATCACACCCGGTTCATAACGCCTGTTATGGAAAGACTCGCATCCAGCGGCGCCCGGATCAGATACATTGTCGGACAGGCGGAACGGTCCCAGGAAATCACGGCCATTGAACTGGGGCTTGAGTATTCCCACATTTATGATTTTATCACTGATCAGGATTATGATGAGATTCAAACAAATTATCTTCTTTTAAAACAGGCTTTTACCGATGCCCTTAAACATCATTTTATTCTTGGACTTTTGCCTGTAACCGTCACTGATAAAACTCTCCATGCCACGGCAATGGAATATATCGGGCTTAGAAACCTTTTAAAAAAGGAAAGGCCTGATCTTTGTTTTGCCCTGCATGAACTCAACCGCTGGGGAAAAATGTTTGCTTTCCATGCAAAAAAAGAAAATATCCCGTTCATTACGCTTCAGGAAGGTCTGACCTATGATATAGATTTCGGTTATTCCGGGCATGCACAATATTCAACCCTGAATCTTGTCTGGGGTGAGCGGGTAAAAAAGAAAATGGTAGGGTTTGAAGCACCTGAATCCAAAATCTGGCCGGTGGGGAATACCCACCTTGCAAAGGAAATGAAAGTTCAAACCCAAAAAAGAATCAGAGAAACAAAAAGAAAAACCTATGGCATATCAAATCATTTTGCAGTTCTTTTGATTCTTTCTTCCGTTTTACCAAACCCTGACCTGTTTACGCCCATTTTCAAGACCGTATCGGAACATAAGGATCAGACCTTGTTTGTAAAATTTCACCCTGCCTGTAAAAAACAGCAGATAGACAAATGGAAGAATTTAATAAAAGATCAATTCAAAAAAAATATTCATTTTATTCATGCACAAGAAAACACCTATGACCTACTGTCCATGGCCGATGTATGTGTATTAGGCCAGCGCAGCACCACAGGACTTGAAGCTATTGCATTTGGCAAGCCGCTTGTCAAACTGGATTTTGCATATAGCCCGGATGCACCCTATTCCTTTGTTGACCAGGGTGTGGCTGTCAAAATGAGCGCTGCAGAGTTTGCCAAAGCGCTGAAAGACAAAACCGATTTTTCAAAATGGCTTGATAAGGAAAAAACAGAAAGTTACCTTAAAAGCGAGATTATTGATACAAAAGAGTCTATTGAAAATATCTGCCGCGTCTTTGAAAAAACAATTGAGGCCAATACGCTTACGGGCAAATGTTTACACAACCCGAAACAGGTATTTGATAAAAAATGGTCGATCATCATTCAGGTTCCGGACCATCACGATGTTTTCCTGGCCCAGCTTGAAGCTGTAGCCTTTAATTCTGAAAACCAGGGGGATTATGAAATAGTCTTACTGGAACCTGAAAAAAAATCCAAAGAAATCCTTCATATCCTGGATTCCCTGGAAGGTGATATCAAAAGACTCATCCTCTTTGCGGGCGACAATCCCATTGCCTTGATGAATCAAGCCGGACAAACGGCTCAAGGGGAACACCTGATATTTCTTGAAAAAAACCTTGCGCCGCTCAAAGGATGGCTTAATTGTCTTGGACAGGCGTTTTTAAAACATGGGGAAAACAAGGTGTTTGGGGGACTGATCAGTGACCCGAAAGGGAAAATTGCCTCTGCGGGTGTAGTTGTGGATCACAACCACAGCCCGGTTTCAGCCTATAAATATCTTCAAATGGATTTTCCCTCTGCATTAAAAGAAAGAAGCTTCCAGATGGTAGATTATTTTGTGGCCATGAAAAAAAATCTATTCTGTGAGGCAGGCGGGTTTACCCTGCAAGCCGGGAGATTCCTGTTTTTAGATATCTGTCTGAAAGCCTTTCAACTCACCCAAGACCCTCATACCGTCATATATCTGCCTGATCTTAAAATGATATTTTTAGATCCCTTTTATCAAAAGGAAACCATGGATGATGCAATCTATTTTTATGGAAAATGGAATGGCTGTTTATGGGAATCGGAAAAAAAACTACACATGATCGATGGGATCTCTTTGGAAGATATCGCTCAGGCAAAGCTCACGGCTGCCATGCAGTCAATCGGAGCAAATAATTGATTACTGGCAGAAGGTGGATTTTGGGAAAGCCTGTATTAACTCCCGGGAAAGAAACGGATATAGATCAGGCAATGCATCATCATGAAGATGATGGGGTACTGGTTACAAAATTATTATAACAATCTGCCACAAAGGCAACCCTAAAAGATCAGGGTTGCCTTTGTGGCTTTTTTTTGAGGATTTAAGGAGCGCTAATGTCGGAAAGACATAGTGTCTGTGATATCTTTGGCATGTATTGCAAATGAGTCTTATTTTCCGCCAAAAGCAGCTTCGCTGATTTTGGCCACGGTCATATCTCCTGACCGGATGACCTCCATCCTGGCCCTTGAAACCGGAAGGACCGTTTTGATGAAAAACCTGGCCCCCTCCACCTGGGCATTGTAAAAATCCAGGTCCCGGCTGTTTTTGACGTCATCGAGTTTTTCCAAGGCCACCACAGCCCTCCATAACAGCATCCAGGACATAACGGTATCTCCTGTTACATCCAGGAAGGGATGGGCATTGGCATAGGCCATAAGAATGGTATCAGGGCCCAGGTTCCCTGTCAGAAAACCGGCTGTTTTTTTCAGACAGGCCATGGCCAGATCGAGATCCTTGGCCAAATCCCGGACCGGGGCCATGGCTTCCGCCTTTCCAACGGTCGTGGCGATGGTGTTGACGAGCATGTCAAAAGCCTCCCCGTTGTTCATGGTCAATTTCCGGCCCAGAAGATCCATGGCCTGAATTCCGTTGGTGCCTTCATAAATCTGGGTGATCTTGCAATTCCTGAGCAACTGCTCCTGGGGGTATTCCTTTGTAAACCCGTACCCCCCGAATATCTGAACTCCCTGGCTGCACATCTCAAAGGCCCGGTCCGTGACATAGCCCTTGGCCACCGGAATGAGCACATCAATCAAGGCCTGGTATCCCTTTTTCCCGGTTTCATCCTCGCTCACCCGGACCAGATCCTCCAAAAGACCGATATAGAAGAGAAGGCTTCGCATCCCCTCGGAATAAACTTTCATGGTCAAAAGAATCCTTCGGACATCCGGGTGCTGGATGATGGGCACAGAGGGTGCATCCTTGGCCGGAGACAGGAGATGCTTGCCCTGGACCCGTTCCCTGGCGTAATTCAATGCATTCAGATAAGAGGCCGAGGTGCATGAGAAGCCCTGCATTCCCACATGAAGCCTTGCCTCGTTCATCATGACAAACATGGCGCTCATGCCCTTGTTTTCCTTTCCCAGGAGGGTTCCCCGGCAAAGGCCCCTGCTTCCCAGGGACATGGAGCAGGTGGGGCTTCCGTGTATCCCCATCTTTTCTTCTATCCCGGTGCAGATCACATCATTGGGTTCTCCAAGGGAGCCATCGTCGTTAACCTGGATTTTGGGGACCAGGAAAAGGGAAATCCCTGCTGTTCCTTCCGGGGCTCCTTCGATCCGGGCCAGAACCGGATGGATGATATTCTCCACCAGGTTGTTTTCCCCGGATGAAATAAAGATTTTGTTTCCTGTGATGGAATAGGTGCCGTCATCATTCTTCACGGCCCGGGTGGTCAGTGCCCCCACATCAGAACCGGCCGCAGGCTCGGTAAGAAGCATGGAACCGCCCCATTTTCCGGAATACATGTTTTTCAGGAAAAGAGATTTTTGTTTTTCCGTTCCGAATTTTTCAACAAGTTTTCCAGCCCCGTGGGCTAGTATGATATGCAACATAAAGGGAAAATTGGCCCCGTTGAAATAATTATTGGCTGCCAGGGCGACTGCCGAGGGCATACCCTGCCCGCCCCAGTCCTGGTCATCGCTCATGGCGAGCCATTCGCCCTCACAAAAGAGTCTTAAAACCCTGTGGAAGGCTTCCGGAACCCGGACCACACCGTTTTCAAGGGTACAGCCCTGTTCATCGGCTTCCCTCATACAGGGGAGAAGCTCTTTCAATGCCAGATTCCTGGCCTCGGATACAATCAGATCAATGGTTTTCCGGTTGAATTCTGAAAATTTCCGTGTTTTGCTCAGCCTTTCAATTTCAAGCTGCTCGTGGAGTACAAAATCCACATCCCGTCTGTCTGCTACAATCTGTGCCATATCATTCTCCCTGTTATCGGTGTCTGTTCCATGGGTGATTAGCATTAACCATGCCTGAAAATTTTTGCGTATAAATACAATAGGTTCGTCAGTTATTGAAAATTTCCCTGACCATGGGAAAGAAATTTCTGTTCTATTTTACAGCTATCCTGTAAACTATCCTATAGAACAGAAATCATAATTTTCAGGTGCATCATGACAGTTGATCCAAAAGAATTCTTCAGGGAAGCCACTCTCAGAATCTGCGGGAGCCTTGACATTGAAAAAGCCCTTCATCAATGCCTTTTATATATCCGGCAATTCATTCCTGTGGGCCAGCTGGGGTTTCATATTTATCACAGGGATGCCGGAATCGTCGAAACCGTTGCCATAGCCGGCCCTGATTCATATGAGGCCATATCGCTGAAGGCCCAGTTATCCCAAAAAGGAAGAAAACAGGTGGAAGACCAGCGGTCTGTCCGGGTCAGGGTGATTGAACGCCTGGGGGATGATCCTGTAACCGGACCTGTGGCCGGAAGACTGGATGCCTTGGACCTATCAGCCATTGTCATGGATCTGGTCCTGGAAAGAAAAATGCTGGGGGTTTTCAGTGCGTTTAACAATGGCCGGGAATCCTTCAGGGAAGAGCATGTCAAATTGTTGAGCCTTCTGGGGAAACCCTGTGCCATTGCCCTGACTAACAGCCTGAGATACCGGGAACTGGAAAACCTGAAAAACCGGCTGACCGATGATAACCGCTATTTCCAGGAAGAGCTTTTGAGAATGTCCGGGGAAGATGTTATCGGGGCAGAACAGGGTCTTAAAACCGTCATGGACATGGTCCGCCAGGTCGCTCCCCTGGAGAGCCCGGTCCTGCTTCTGGGCGAAACAGGCACTGGAAAAGAGGTTGTCGCCAACACCATTCACAAATCCTCCCTGAGAAAAGACGGCCCTTTTATCAAGGTGAACTGCGGGGCCATGCCCCCCAACCTCCTGGACAGCGAACTGTTCGGATATGAAAAAGGGGCCTTTACCGGGGCTGTGACCGAAAGAAGGGGCAGGATCGAAAGGGCCCATGGCGGAACCCTTTTCCTGGATGAAATCGGAGAATTGAGCGCAGAAGCCCAGGTCAGGCTGCTCAGGGTCCTCCAGGAAAAGGAGATCGACCGGGTCGGGGGGAGCCGGACCATCCGGGTGAATATCCGGATCATTGCCGCAACCCACCAGGACCTGGATCATATGCTGGAGAAAAAGGAATTCCGGCCGGATCTTTTTTTCAGGCTCAAGGTTTTTCCCATCATCCTGCCGCCCCTCAGGAAAAGAACCTGTGATATCCCGGCCCTGATCCATTATTTTATCGAAAAAAAATGCCAGGAAATGAAACGCATTATTATTCCGACCCCTTCTTCCGGCGCAGTGGACAGGCTTTTGGGCTATTCATGGCCGGGCAATATCCGGGAGCTGGAAAACGCAGTGGAACGTTCCCTGATCCTTGACCAGGGGGACCTGCTCCATTTCAATGAAATCAATCCCGGCCCCAGGAATGAGGCAGTGCCTTCGATTGTGGGGGCAATCCAACCCATGGGATTTTTCCATGACCTTGACTCGGTCATGCGCCAGCATATCATGACCGTTCTTGCTGCCTGCAACGGCCGTGTGGAAGGAGACAAGGGCGCAGCCCGGATCCTGGGCATCCACCCATCCACCCTGAGAAAACGGATGAAAAAGCTGAAGATCCCCTTTGGCCTGAAAGACCCGGCCGACAAAGGGCTCAATTTTTTGAGTAAAAAATGATCAGGGTAAAATATTAATATATTGAATTAGTAAATATTTCTCTATAAAAGGATATTTGAAATTATTTTTTATATGGAACAGGAGGTTTAAAAAAAATGCAATTCATGGTGACAGGTTATGACGGAAAGGATAAAGATGCACTTGACCGGAGAATGGCTGCACGCGAGGCCCATCTTTCCATGGCAGGGGAAATGCATGAAAAGGGAAAATGGCTTTATGCAGCCGCTATATTGAATGATGAAGGCAAAATGGCAGGCTCGGTCATTATCTGCGAGTTTGAGTCCATGGATGCCCTGAAAACGAAATGGCTTGAAAAAGAACCCTACGTACTGGGAAAGGTATGGGAAAAAATCGAAATTACCCGGGCCCAGGTTGCACCGTTTTGCATGAAAAAATAGAGACAGGCTGGAAAGGCAAAAAAACCATGGAAAAGCCAAGCCCGTAAAGGATGCAAAACACAGCTACCTGTACCAGTGCTATAAACAGTGCCCGGCTGAAGCATTTTTCCGGCAGAACCAGGAACAGGAGAACAAATTGAACCTGGAAGCAATGTCATAAACAAGCCTTGTATGGCTTGATAGGTCTTAATGCATTCGGGCATGCCGCCGAGAAGGAAAGAGGCTTTTTTTGATTTTTAAAATTTAAAAACCCGCTTCTTGACAATTCAGCGGAATATCTTTATTTAGCAAGAGTCATCAGACAGGTTTCCCGTAAAGCTTCCTGTTGATTTTCAGAGCAGGGGCAAGCCTTGCTCCATATACCATAACAAAAAAAGGATATCCAAAATGTTTAAAAAAAATCTGATAGTCTGGTTCGGCATTATGGCACTTCTCCTTACAGGCGGCGGTCAGGCCCTTGCAGGAAAGAAAATTGTAAACGGAATTGATGCAAATTTCCCGCCCTTTGCGTTTATTGACCAAAAAGGAACTCCCAGCGGCTTTGATGTGGAAGCCATGAACTGGATTGCCAAGGAGATGGGGTATGAAGTGGAACATAAAGCCTATGACTGGGATGGAATCATCACCAGCCTCTTGACAAAAAAAATCGACATGGTGGCTTCAGGCATGAGCATTACGCCTGACCGCCTGGAAAAAGTCGCCTTTACCAGCCCTTACTGGAAAATCAAACAGGTGATGGTAATTAAAAAGGACTCCGCCCTGACCCTGGACGACCTGCTCAAAGGCAATAAAACGGTCGGCGTTCAGCAAGGAACTTCCGAAGCCAAATGGCTCAAGGAAGCAGCCGAGAAAAACGGATGGAATCTTCAGCTCAGATATTATGATTCTTCTCCCCTGGCTGTTGAAGACATCCTTAACGGAAGGATTGCCGCTGCCGCCATGGACGATGCACCGGCAAAAGACGCTTCAGACAAAAAGGATGTAAAAATCCTCGGCACATTTGGAATGGCATCCGAAGATTTCGGATATGCAGTCCGCAAAGAAGATGCCCAGCTTCTCAAAGATATGAATGAAGGGCTGAAAAGGCTGATGGCGTCTGATTACTGGAAAGAACTGGTTAAAAAATACGATTTGAAATAATCATCATAGGGTCACTATGCCTTCCGGCATAGTGACCGGTTTATGGAATGCCGGAAATTATAGCTATTATAAAAGACGCTTTACCCTATCTTCTTTCAGGTGGCCTGATCACCGCCGGCATCGTGACCGGCGCCATGGCCCTGGGATTGATTCTCGGGCTATCCATGGCCGTGGGCCGGGTCTATGGCAGCACTGCCGTTAAAAGGGTCATCGGCATCTATGTCTGGTTTTTCCAGGGGGTCCCCATCCTGGTGCTTCTCTTTCTTTTTTATTTCGGGGTATTTAATTATATGGGACTCAACCTCAGCGCTGTTTCAGCCGTCACCGTGGTCCTGGGAATGACAACGGCAGCCTATCAGGCAAATATTTTCCGAGGTGCCATCCTGTCTCTTCCCCAGGGCCAGTTTAAAGCCGCCAGCACCCTGGGCATGAGCGATATCCAGACTATTTTGGCCATCATCCTTCCCCAGGCCTTAAGATTATCCATACCGGCCTGGTCCAATGAATTTTCCATCGTCCTGAAGGATTCGGCCCTGGCCTTTGTGCTGGGAGCACCGGAAATCATGGCCAGGGCTAAATTCGTGGCATCCCGGACATATCAGCACCTTCCCATCTATATTGTCGCAGGATTGATTTATTTTATCCTGACCTGGGCCGGTGTCAGGGCTCTGGCAAGACTGGAAAAGACCGTCCGGATACCCGGATATTCGAATAAAGGAATATAGCAATGACCCGGCAAGATACCATTCTCAGGGTGGAAAACATAACCAAATCCTTTAATGGTAATCCCATTCTCAGGGGAGTGGATTTAACCCTCCGAAAGGGTGAAATCAAAATCCTGGTCGGGCCTTCCGGGGGTGGAAAAAGCACCTTTCTTCAGTGCTTGAACTGCCTGATATCCCCGGATTCAGGCCAATTCTGGCTGGAAGAAAGACCCGTGGATATTTTCAGCAAAAAAGAGCTTTACCGGTACCGGCAGCAGGTGGGGATGATTTTTCAGGATTTCAACCTGTTTGACCATCTGACCGCCATGGACAATGTCACCCTGGCCCTGCGGAAAGTTAAAAAAATGGATAAAAAGGCGGCATTGGCCCGGGCCATAGTCGAACTGTCCCAGGTGGGGCTGGAAGATAAGACACGGTTATATCCGGCAGAACTTTCCGGCGGGCAAAAACAGCGGGTGGCCATTGCCAGGGCTCTGGCCATGGACCCCAAGGTGCTTCTTCTGGATGAACCCACCTCAGCCCTGGACCCGGACCTGACCGGTGAAGTCATTGATGTGATCCGGAACCTGGCCAAAAAAGGGATGACCATGGTCATGGCCACCCACCAGATCAGCCTGATCCGCACCCTGGCTGATGAAATCCTGTTTATGGAGGCCGGTGTGGTGGTGGAAAAAGGCAGCCCCAAAACCCTGCTGGTCCCCGGCACCCGGAGCCAGGGATTCTGTGACAAGCTCAACAGCCTGTCCGGTGAAGGGATCTAACGCAATCATGTCCCCTTTTTTTCAGGAATTGTTTGACGCCCTGAACCGCGGGCTGATCATGAGCATTGCATTGATCGTTCCGTCTGCCGCAGGCGGCCTTCTGACCGGTATCATCACCGGGTGTCTCAGGGTTTTTGGTGATCCCTTTCTCAGAAATGTCTGCAATGCTTATGCAGCTCTTTTCCGCGGCACCCCGCTGGTGGTCCAGCTTTTTATTCTCTATTTCGGTTTTCCCAACATGGGGATATACCTGACTCCCTATGCAGCGGCAGTAACGGGATTTATCCTGTGCAGCGGCGCGTACCAGTCGGAATATGTACGCGGGGCGCTGCTCTCCATCAAAAGAAACCAGTATCTGGGTGCCCAGGCGCTAGGTCTGTCCAAATTCCAGTCAGTTTTCTGGATCATCATCCCCCAGGCCATGCGCAAGGCTCTGCCCGGATGCGGGAATGAGATCATTTACCTGATCAAATACTCGTCCCTGGCCTATATCGTAACCGTCATGGAGCTGACCGGGGAGGGGAAAACCCTTGCTACGGAATATTTCCGGTTTACCGAAGTGTTTGCCGTCATCGGTCTTTATTACCTGGCCCTGGTGTCCCTGGCCATACTTATCTTGAAAAAGATGGAAAAAGCCGTTCACATCCCTGGTTTCGGAAAAGGATAAATAAGGCGTTTTATCCTGGCAAGGGTG
>MGTJ01000227.1 GCA_001799395.1 Desulfobacterales bacterium RIFOXYA12_FULL_46_15
CGCAACCATGACCCGCCGCAAAAGGTTTCAAATTATATCCTTGAATTGGTCTACGCGTGAAATTAGGGTGAGGGATTAGGGTGAGCCATACCCAAAATTCCCCCTTTTTTAGAAATTTTCAAAATTTTGTCAGAAATCTCCAAGTACTTCCCTCCGGTTTTTTGGACCTTAATTTTTGCCTTAACTTGAGCTGACCTCCCCTGATACAAGCACAACATGTTGTTCTTGTATCGATCCAGGCCACCACAATATAGTTGGGAATCCCCTTTTGAATGCATTCTTCAACCGCCGTCACCGCCTGACCGGCACCCGCTGTGATCACGGCCAGATCGATACCGTCGGGCAGTAGTTCTATTTTAGGACTGACCTTATGGCCGCCGATGGCCACCTCTTTGGGGTTGACCGGGAACAGTCGTCGTCTCCTTGAATCCAGCAGCCGCCGGAAAACGATACCGCCGACCTTGTCTTTTGAATTGGATGCACCCACAACGGCTATTTTCTTTGGATCCAGCGGTCTTTTTAAGGACGGTCGAGATTCAGCCAGCACTGCACACCTCCCCTACCCCACAACCAATACCCGTTAAAATTAAAAATGAAGTTACCATTCCGGCGCATTGATATTAAATTTTTTCCCGATCTCTTCATCGTAATAAACAGAACTTTCACTGCTGTGCGGGATGAGGTCATCTAGTTTCGCGCCTTCAAATACCTGCTTGATCATAGCGGCCAGTTTTTGGCCGGTCTTTGCCAAATCCGGGGTGAGTGAAACCACACATCCTTTATCTCTCCCGATACCCACCAGGGGTTTTGTTGACGTCCGATATACCATTTGGGAGAATGCCCCTGAAATTCCCATCTGATCGTTTGGGCTCATGAACAGATCCACCCGGCTGTCCAAATCCCTGACGATTTTTTCCGCCAGCATGGCCATCCGTCCATGGCCCCTGTCGCTCTTTACAAACTCAACACTTCGGAAAAAGAACGTCATATCCCTGAACGCTTCCTTTTCCAGGGCGGATTTCAGCCAGCGGTTATATGCCAGAGACTGTGGCATTTCGGCATAGATATAGCCAACTTTCAGATTTTTTCCGAAAATCTGTTTTACAAACCGCAGCCGCTCTTCCACATCGACCGGATAAGCGATTCCCGTAAATCTCGTATGGCTGGGGACTCCCAGGGCCGGTATCAGTCCGAGTCCCACCGGATCCGTAACATTACCGAAAATAAAGTGGTAGGCGTCCGCATTTTCAACATCCCGGTTAATGAATTCCAACGCGCCCATCGCGGACATGGTTCCATTAATAAATATTACATCATATTGTTTTTTTGAGTGTCTTAAAATGTTCCGGACCCGCCCGGCATAGTTGGCGATGATCTCGTACTCTATGAGCAGATTTTCCTCCTTGCGATAGCCCAGGGCGGACAATTCATTCAGCACCGTTTCCCTTAATGTCCTATAAGGTTCCTGGGTCTGGGAATCCAGTATCAGCAACCTTTTTTTCTCTTCGGCATGGGACAACACTGTCGATAAAACCATAATGAGCAGAAGAATTAGTTTTTTCATGATTTTCCTCATTCCCGGTTAACCCAAAACTGTGTGCGAAACACATGAATCCCGGGGAAATGTCCGGGACCTGAATTCCAGCAGCACGGAAATGAAAAACGATTACATCCCTATCCGGCCGCTGCATAAAGGATTGTCCTTTATATTTGAAAACCATCTTGATTCATTGTATAAACCCGGCAGGATAAAAAAGCAATTGGAATCGGGGGTGTCATGCGTATTTATGCGGTAGCAGACATACATAGAAAAGATGCCAACCCAGCCTGTTTAAAGTAGGTTGTCATGAATGAAAAGCCGGATCTTCTGGTGATTGCCGGTGATATTTTCAACTATAAGATTTCACAAAACATGGTGGACACCTTAAGGGATCTGAACCTGCTCATTTTGGGCGTCCGTGGGAATTCCGATCTGAAATGGTTTGAAAAAAAATCATCAATCAGACATCTGTCACACTCCTGTCAGGCATCCCGGTCCAAAGAAGCGGATTCTCCTTTTTGGGTCTTAACGGCACCCTGCTGTTGCAGTTTGCATCCAGGATCGGCTTTTTTGAATCTCGGCGGATCGCTCCCTTAAAAAACGCCATTACCAGACGATCCATCCTGGTTGTCCATCCGCCGCCCAGGGGAATCCAGGACCAGGTGGCAAACCGTTTCCACGCAGGCAGTACAGGCATCACATCGCTGATTGCATCCCATCCCCTCATGCTGGTCCTGTGCGGCCATATACATGAACAGGCAGGGTTCACCCACCGGAACGGCACATTGATTGTAAACTGTGCTTTGAATAAGAACGGATGCGGCGCAATCATTGATTGTAAAGAGGGTGCACCCATTGATGTTAAAATGATTAAAAGGAAATAAGACATGTGCGAATCCAACGTATATCTGAAAAAAGACGACACCGAAGAACTGATCATGGAAAATGTGGCGGCCGTCACGCCGATCGGGAATGAAACTTTTTTGTTAAAAGGGCTTCTGGGCGAAAGCATGGAGGTGAAAGCGGTGATTGAGGAAATCAATCTGATGGGCCACCGCATCATCCTAAAAGCACTGTAATGAAACGGTTCTCTAGATATCTGAATACACTCTCCCGGATCAATAATCTGGACGGCGGCTGGAGGTTTGCTGGATCTTTTACGGCAGCATGCTGTTTTCCAGCCCGGAAAAATGGTGTTACCGCCATGACACCGGAAAAGGCAAGGATTCCCGTCGGTCTTCCCACATCTCCCATTCCCTTAAAGCCATGATAAAGGATAGAAAAGACCTTGTTTTATCAAAAGAACTAGGCCCCCTGTCATTTGATCACGACGGCAGATTGTCCCCGGTCAGGGTTGCGGATGTCAATATTTTTTAGAGTCAAACTTTTGACTGCGGCAAGTTTAATTAATCATAACAATATATTGGGAGTGGCTTTTGACCCATGTTTTAAAGGATGTACCTCACCGGCAATAACCTGAAGGTCAGAAACTTGAAAATCTGCTTTCATGGCACCACAGCGGATTCAATGTTTATATTGGTGACAGGATAACGCCTTTAGATAACCCAAGGTCACACGCAAAACAGGTCTTGGCAACCTGGCACGCTACATCATCCCTGTTTCTCCCAGGAACGAATGGTCTATGTCCCGGCTGAAGAATCGGCGGATGGTATTGCCAAAGTGGTTTATACATCAAAAGACCGGAAGTCCCGGGAAGTCTTCAAGTTTCTGACCTTTAGGTTACGCTCTTGACTGGTTGGCAAGGCTTACGACCCATATTCCCGGAAGATATGAGCAGACGGTCCGTTACTACGGCTTCTATTCGAACAAATCCCGCGGGATGAGGAAAAAGGCAGGTATGGATGATACCATTCCTGCAGTGATGCCAAATAAAACGTCTTCCAAAGAATCCAGGCAGAACTGGGCACGCCTGATCCGGAAAATTTATGAAGTCGATCCGCTTGTGTGTCCAAAATGCCAGGGCCAGGATATAGATCGGCAAAAACCGTTCCGCCATCCTTTCCCCCATGCCCACAAGAATCACCATGGCCAGAAGCCCCAGGGTGCTGCGCTGAAGGGCAAGAAAATCCGCCAGTCTTGAGATGGGGGTCTTTATACCGCTTTCAGGTGTCATGGGGTTGCCTTTCAAAAACCGGGAAAATGAGGACTATAGCCAGTTTTTTTTCTTGAAGAAATAGAACATGATGCCGACCACGCCGACGATTACGGCCCAAACGGCAAGATAGCCGTATCTCCATTCCAGCTCGGGCATATATTTGAAATTCATGCCGTAAATCCCGGCGATAAAAGTCAATGGAATAAAAATGGTGGCGGTCATGGTGAGGGTCTTCATGATTTCATTGGTCCTGTTGTTCACATTGGCCAGAAAGGTTTCGTGAAGGCCTGAAGCCAGTTCCCGGTAGATATCGATGATTTCCTGGATCTGAAGCACATGGTCGTGGATATCCCTGAAAAAAATCAGGTTCCCCTCGTCAATCAGACCGGCATCATTTTCCCGGAGTGTGTTGATGATTTCCCTGAGCGGGGCTACCGCCCTTCTCAGGGTAATGAGGCTGCGTTTCATAT
Organism: Desulfobacterales bacterium RIFOXYA12_FULL_46_15; assembly: GCA_001799395.1. Lineage (GTDB taxonomy): Bacteria > Desulfobacterota > Desulfobacteria > Desulfobacterales > Desulfobacteraceae > Desulfobacula. Next base: position 4,127 of record MGTJ01000227.1, read on the forward strand.
CATTGATGGACTGAAAGGTTTGCCTGGACAGGGAAGCGATCAGTTCTTCATCCATGGCTTCCATCTTTTCTTCAAAGGCTTCAAGAATGATAAAATAGCTGTCCACCACCGTATCCATGAGGGCATAGGCCAGGTAATCGGCCCCTTTTTTCCGGATACGACTTTTTTCATTCCTGATCCTGTCCATGAGGGGATCAAACAACTGATTTTCCCTTTCCTGAAAGGAAATGACAAAATTCGAGCCGAAAATGATGCTGAACTGCTCGGAAAAAATACCCCCGCCTTCCTTCCGGTACAGCAGGTTAAACACAAGGAAGAAGCCGTCGTCCAGCGCTTCAACCTTGGGCCGGGTCCTCGTATGCAGAATGTCCTCAAGAATCATGGGGTGAATCTTGAAAACCTCACCGATTTCTTCAATGACCCCGGTGTCGTGAAGGCCGTCGATATTGATCCAGACGATACCGGGAGCCTCCTTCAGGGGGAGCAGTTCGGAAATGGAAGCCACCCGTTTCTCCCGGACCTGGTCCGGCCCATATTCCATAAGGGTGATCTTTGCCTTTTCCGCTTTTTTCTCACCGATATGGACCAGGCTTCCGGGAGGAAACCCTGCTTTTTCAGATGTTTTTCTCATCATTTTAATAAACTGGTGGCCTTTCTTATTTCAAAAATTTCAGGATCGTGTCACGCTTTTTTTCAGAAAAAAATAAAAGCATTCATTTATTTTTGTGCCTTAAAGATCTTCAAAATCAGCAATATCAAAGGGAATAGGTGGAAGAACAGGTCAAATATATCAATCGGTCTGTACAGCATACCATTTTTCAACATAAGAATTTTTTCCACCACATGGGGCATCGGTTTGAGTGGTGCCAAAAGCATCATGACAGTGAATATGATCAGCACGTAGTATGGAATTTTATCAAGAAAATTTAACATGGAATGACTTTATCATGGAGATTATAAATTTCAAAGCACTTATGATTCCAGGCCGAGA
>MGTJ01000228.1 GCA_001799395.1 Desulfobacterales bacterium RIFOXYA12_FULL_46_15
CAAGGGCATCACTTCCCAGGACCCTCGGCTTTACCGGCGTCTTGATCCGGAAAATGTGGCCCAAAGGATTGTGGACCTGTTTGTGTCTTTTGATACTGAACTCAAAAAAATCGTGGCGCCCCTGGGCAGGTCTACATCCCTTCCCATCGGGATGTCCGATGCCCTTGGGATTGACGACCCTGCGGCAGCTGAGCGCCTCAGTATAAAATATGTGGTATAGGAAGAAGGATCAGCCATGAAAACCCAAGCATTTATAAAATTATCTGGAAAAAAAGACAATAAAAGAATTCCGTCCAGGGTGCTGGAAGAAATGATTCATCACCATATCAAAAACGGACGCAGGAATATTGAAGTGGAAGGATACGGACAGCACGGTATCGGCGGAAGGCTCTGGGATGCCGGGGCTGATGAAACCCATATAAGGATCATCGGCCAGTCCGGCCAGAGAGCCGGCTCCTTTGGCCATTTCGGAACAAAGATTGAAATCATGGGGCCTGCTTCGGATGATGTGGGCTGGCTCAATGCCGGGGCAGAAATCATTGTCCACGGCAATGCCTCCAACGGCGTCATGAACGGGGCTGCCCAGGGAAAAGTCTATATCGGCGGGTCCATCGGCGCCAGGGGCATGACCATGACCAAGCGGAATCCAAGGTTTGAACCGCCTGAACTTTGGGTCCTGGGGACCTGCGGGGATTATTTCGGTGAATTCATGGCCGGAGGGATTGCCGTTATCTGCGGCCATAACCAGAATGGTAAAGATCCGGTCCTGGGATACAGACCCCTTATTGGAATGGTGGGGGGAAAGGTATTTGCCCGGGGAAATATCGGGGGATTTTCCAAAAAAGACGCAAAAACATCAATCCTGTCCGATGAAGACTGGAATTGGCTTATCACCTATCTTGAGGTTTTTCTTTCAAAGACCCATAAAAAAGACCTTTTATCCCCTCTTTCCATCCGCTCGGACTGGCAGCTCATTGAAGCACGGTCTGCCCGCGAAAAAACCGATAGCCCTGAAAAGCCGTCCATGGCCTGGTTCAGGAGCCAAATCTGGGACAGGGAGCTTGGCTGTGGCGGCCTCATCGGTGATCTTGAAGAAATTGAAAGGGGCTCCATTCCCATCATTACAAGGGGGGATTTGAGGCGATACATCCCGGTCTGGGAGCAGGGAAGGTATATGGCGCCCTGTGAAGCTGCATGCCCAACCGGAATTCCGGTTCAGGAGAGATGGAGCATGGTGCGGCAGGACAATATTGATGAAGCCATTGCCATGGGGCTTCAATACACCCCTTTTCCGGCAACGGTCTGCGGCTATCTCTGCCCCAGTCCCTGCATGGCATCCTGCACCCGTAACCTGAAATATATGACCCCCATCAATGTGAGGCTTCTCGGGAAAGCCGGGGAAAATGTCAAACTGCCCAAACCGGCCAAAAAAAGCAAAAAAAAGATTGCCGTCATCGGTGCAGGACCCGGCGGTATTTCCGCTGCCTGGCAGTTGACCCTGAAAGGCCATACCCCCACCCTCTTTGACACCGGAAATATCATTGGCGGAAAAATTGCTTCTGTGATTCCGGGCTCACGCATCCCGAAAGATATCCTGGAAACAGAACTGAAACGGGTAAATGAATTCATCCCTGATATCAGGCTGAGCCAGGTCATGGACAAAAAAGAATTTTCAAAAATTAAATACGATTATGATTTCACCATTGTGGCGGCTGGTGCAAAAAAACCAAGAATGCTGCCGGTTCCCGGCATTGAGCATGCTGTCTCTGCCAATGAATTCCTGGAATTGTCCAAAAAAGACAAGGCAACCCCTGGAAAAAGCGTTGTGATCATTGGTGCCGGAAATGTGGGGTGTGATGTGGCCACCGAAGCCCATCGCCTGGGAGCCAAAACCATCACCCTTATCGATATCCAGAAACCCGCCGCCTTTGGCAAGGAAAAAGAGGATGCCAAAGCTGTTGGTGCGATCTTCAGATGGCCCTGCTTTACACAGGAAATCACAAAGACGGGAGTGGTATTAAGCGATGGTGAGATTCTGAAAGCCGATACTGTTGTGGTGTCCATCGGGGATGTCCCGGATCTCGGCTTCCTGGATGAGTCCATCAAGATCGATAAAGGGTTTATCTTTGTGGATGCCTACAATCGGACCTCGGACCCCAGGGTATTTGCCATAGGCGATGCAGTCGGACCGGGCCTCATCACCGATGCCATCGGCGCCGGGCGAAAAGCGGCCATCATCATTGACCGTATCATTGAAGGAAAAAGCCCGGATGGGGATGCCCCCTTGCCCAAAGTGGATAAAAACCGGGTCAGTCTTGAATATTACAATCCCAGGAACCAGGCCGGCACCTTAAAAGAGTGCGGCAGCGACTGTGCGTCCTGCGGAAAATGCCGGGATTGCGGTATCTGTGTCACTGTCTGCCCGGAAGGCGCCATTGAAAGAATAAAAACCGGCAAAGATGGGTTTGAGTATCGGGTGAATCCGGATTTGTGCATCGGCTGCGGATTCTGTAAAGGTGCCTGTCCTTGCGGCATATGGGATTTAATTCCCAACACGGCATTATAAATTTTATCAGGTTATTTATTTTTTTTATTGACGGGGGCTCATCATTTCTGTTTAGGATACATGTATTATGGAAAAATTAGACCAGACATACGACTGCTATATCAAGGCATTGACCGATATCAGCCGCGCCATCACCTCGGATCTCTTTATTGAGGACCTGTTAAAGCTCATTGTCATGGTAACGGCCAAGGTTACAGGTGTTGAAATCTGTTCCTTATGGATTATCAATGAAGAGGAAAAACCGCCAAAGATCAGACTGAAGGCCACCCAGTCCATATCCCCGGATTATATCAAGGATAGGGCCCTGAACCTGGATGAAGGGGTGGTGGGATATGTGGCTACCCATAAAACGCCCCTGATCCTGAAAGATGTTCTGGAATGCGACCGGTTTAAGGAAAAGGAAATGGCCAGGAAACTCGGTCTTGTCTCCATGGTGGGGATTCCCCTTATTGCCAAGGAAGATAAGGTCATCGGTGTTCTTAACTGCTTTACCGCTTCCCCCCATGATTTTTCAGATACGGAAGTCAATCTTCTTAGGGCCGTGGCCAACCAGTCTGCCATTGCCATTGTCAATACCGAACTCATGGTCAAAACCAGGGTGATCCAGGAAGAACTCGAAGCCCGTAAAAAAATCGAACAGGCCAAGGAAGTTCTCATGCACAACCGGAAAATGACCGGGGATGAAGCTTATGGATGGATACGCAAACGCAGCATGGATTCAAGAAAATCCATCCGGGAAGTGGCTGAAGCCGTCATTCTGTCCAATGAGCTGTTTCAATGACCGGCAGCTCTCTTCTTTAAAACTGTCTCTTAAAAGCTTTTTTCCTACCAGAACCCCCAATAGCCGGAATAATAAACAAATAAGGCCAGGGTCAGATTGGTAGTTGCATGGGCCACCATACAGGATAAAAGATCTTTTCTCATGATCCATAAAATGGACATAAGGATGCTGTATCCAATGGCAGCCGGCCATTCATAAGTTATATGCCCCATGGTAAAGGCAAGGGTTGAAATTCCGATAGCCGCCATACTCCAGGCACCGGGCGCTACATCCCCCACATTGTCATGGTCCAGCATCCTGCCGAGGGGAGAGGTGATGTCTTTATTTTTCCGGTTCATATCCCATTGAAATGCCGCACGAAGGATATATCCCCGGATAAGCATTTCCTCAAACACCGGAACGATCAATGTGACTGATATGAGCCTCAGTATAAAACCGGTAAAAGACCAGGGCTTACCGTAAAATTCAATAAAGGGTGCCAATAAAAGGCACCAGACAAGAAGGCCCAGGAGCCCTGCAATGACCCCTGAAATCACAGAGCCTTTGATGCTTTGTGGCCCTGTCACCGGGACATACCATTTCCATGCCCAGTATAAAAGAAGGGGAACAATGATGATCTTCAGGGTATATCCGATTTCATCCGGGATTCTGCCCTTTCCCAGTTCGGCAATGCTCACATAGGCAATATAGGGGAGTCCGTAAGGCAACAGCAGAGCACGATTGACTGGTTTTTCAATTTCCATGCCTCTTTCCCGGCTCAATTTAAGTGGATTGTATTTCCTGATATCTCATACCAGAAATCGAAATAAAATCTCAATCATTTTTTTATGGCAAATATCCAGTTCAAAATGGAAATCATTGAACTTTTTATCTTTTTAAAATAAGTTTATAAAACTTTGATAATTTGGGAACTAAAGAGGATCAGATAATATAAAGGGATCAGATTATGGCTGAAGAGCATAAATACATTCGCTGGCCAGCAACGGTTTGCAAATTATAAAAAAGCGTTTAACCGGCAAAAAAAGTTTATTGATAAAGGATCATTATCCGAACTTGAGGCACAGGGCCTTATCAAGGCGTTTGAATATACCTTTGATCTTGCCTGGAATACAGTGAAAGATTTTCTGGAATTCAGCGGTCAGGCCGATATTTATGGATCACGGGATGCGATACGCAAAGCATTTGAGCCGGGATTGATCCATGATGGTGAGAAATGAATGGATATGCTTCAAAGCAGGAATTTGACTTCTCATACCTATAACGAAGAGACGGCTCAGCAAATTTGTAATGCTGTAACACAAACCTATTTTACACTTTTTGAACAACTGCTCATGAAAATGGAAACGCTGCTTAAATAAAGACTATGCCATACGGATTAAAAAATAAAATCAGTCTGGATCTCGATGATCTGCTCCTTCCTTATAAAATTGATCTTTCAATATATGATCAAATCACTGACAGCGATCTGATAGACCATATTTCAAGGGTTAAGATAATTTTTTATAAAAGATAAAAGAAAATCCGCTCAACAGGCTGCTCCGGAACTTGTGATTCCGGCAGAAGCTGTTCGAACGTGGCGGTTGACCGCCATTAGTTTTTTTTAAGGCATGTGGCTCTTAAATCATCATCTGTTTTCTCAAAAACCAGGTCGGCCTTCAAAGCTATTAAGCCTGAAGAGAACACCCTCTGTTAAAAAATCTGCGAAAGAATATTTGTGATTTTTCAGCCAGGGGGAGACCATGATTTTAAAAATG
>MGTJ01000229.1 GCA_001799395.1 Desulfobacterales bacterium RIFOXYA12_FULL_46_15
TGAAAATTTAGGACCGGAACTGAAATACTGGGTCAATGATTCAAATCCCAAGGGATATATTCTGGAAAAGGTGGTTAAAGAATCCACCATCCTTGAGGAAGTGTTTGGGTCAAAGGTGATCCGGCAGGAGATCAAAGGGGATCAGATCCGGTATATTGACTGGCTTTTTCCAGGGATTCTCGGGATGAATATCATGTTTTCCGCCCTTTACGGTGTAGGTTATGTCATTGTCCGGTACCGCCGCATCGGGGTGTTGAAGCGTCTTAAGGCGACCCCGGTGACGGCCTTTGAATATCTGACAGCCCAGCTTGTGTCACGGGTCCTGATTATGCTGGCAAGCTCATCCGTGGTCTGGTTTGGTTGTAATTTTCTGTTTTCCTTTAAAATGCACGGGTCCTATATCGATGTACTGGTGGTCTTTTTTTCAGGAACCCTCTGCCTGGTATCCCTGGGATTGGTCCTGGCCTGCCGGGGAACCAATGAGGAATTGACCAACGGCGTTATTAATTTTATTTCATGGCCCATGATGTTTTTATCAGAAGTCTGGTTTTCCATTGAAGGGGCATCGGATTTTGTTAAAACCGCCGCCAAAATACTGCCGCTGACCCATTTTCTGTCTGCAGCCAGAAAGATCATCAATGATGGTGCCTCCCTTTCCGAGGTCTCATCTGAAGTTGCCATCCTCCTTATCATGAGCTTTGTCTTTCTCTTTATCGGTTCAGTCCTGTTTTCCTGGACCAGATAAGAAAAGGCGTCATCTTAACTATTTATAAAAAATTCAATATATTGTATAAGACAGGCAATATGATTGTTACCTTTTGGAGATTATAATATGAAACCCGTTGTAGCCCTTCTTGGCCGGCCCAATGTCGGCAAATCCACCCTGTTCAACAGGATCACCCGTAAAAGGCAGGCCCTGGTGGATGATTTTCCCGGCGTGACACGGGACAGGCATTATGCAGATGCGCAGTGGAATGATGTTGAATTTACGGTCATTGATACGGGCGGTTTTTTAAGCTCAGATGATGATTATTTTGCTTCCCAGATCAAAGACCAGTTAACCCTGGCAGCAGACGAGGCCGATGCGCTCATCTTTATCCTGGACGGCCGGACCGGGCTGTCTCCCTATGATCTTGAACTGGCCGATTTTCTTCGGCGGATGTCAAAGCCTGTATTTTATCTCATCAATAAAATCGAAAGCTACAAACAACACGATGATCTTGCCGAGTTCTATTCCGTGGGAATGGATCGATTTTACGAGATTTCTGCAGAACACGGAATCGGTGTGGGTGATTTTCTGGATGATCTTGTTTCAGCCCTGCCCAAATATGAACCGGAAGAGATTGATGATGATTCAATCATCAGGATCGCCATTGTGGGCCGGCCCAATGTGGGAAAATCCTCCCTGGCCAACCGGCTTTTCGGGGAAAAGCGCCTGGTGGTCGATGAAAAAGCCGGAACCACCAGGGATGCCATTGAACTTGAGCTCGAACACAACGGCAAAAAATTTGTCCTGGTGGATACGGCCGGCATCCGGAGAAAGGGCAAGGTGACAGAAAAAATCGAGAAATTCTCCATTCTGAAATCCCTGAAAAGCCTTGATGACTGTGATGTGGCCCTGATCCTCATTGATGCGGACGAAGGCATTACCGACCAGGACATCACCATTGCCGGATATGCTGAAGACCGGGGATGCGGAGCGCTTTTTCTACTGAACAAATGGGATCTCCTGGATGAAGACAGGAAAAGCGTAAAAAAATATATGGAGGATTTGCGGTACAAATCCAAATTTTTATCCTTTGCCCCGGCCATCACAGTGTCTGCCCTCACCGGGCAGCGGTGTCACAAGATCCTGGATGAAGTGGTCAAGATCTATGAAGAATATTGTCACAGGGTCAATACCGGGCTTTTGAACCGGATCATTGAGGATGCAGTGCGCAGGACCGAGCCGTCCCTGCACAATGGACGGCGTCTGAAATTTTTCTATTCAACCCAGGTATCGACCAAACCCCCGACTTTTGTCTGTTTTGTCAATTTTCCGGACGGAGTTCATTTTTCCTATAAACGGTATCTTGTCAACCAGCTCAGGGACATGGTCCCCCTTGCAAAAACACCTATCAAGCTTTATTTCAGGGAAAAAACCGGCAAGATAGAATTTTCCGGCGGATCAAAAGAAGACGAAAGAATTTTTCAGAAAAAGAAACGGCATATCCGCAAAAAAGATAAAGAAAGAAAAGAACACAGTAAAAGAAAGAAAGAACGGGATCAGGGGATGAGTTAAGGCCTATGGATCTTTTTGACTCCAGGCATACAGAAGACAAATCTTTATTCCGCCCGCTGGCAGACCGGATGAGGCCGGAAACCCTGGATGATTTCGTTGGCCAGGAACATCTGACAGCCAAAGGAAGCCTTCTTAGAAAAGCCATAGAGGATGACCGGGTGTTTTCCCTTCTTCTCTGGGGGCCGCCCGGATGCGGGAAGACCACCCTGGCCGGGATCATTGCCAGGGCTACAAAGGCGGAGTTTGTAGAGATTTCAGCGGTTCTTTCCGGGGTCAAGGATATCCGGGAAATCATATCACAGGCAAAGGAAAGGCGGGCTTTGTATAAAAGGCGGACCTTGTTGTTTGTGGATGAGATCCACAGGTTTAACAAGGCCCAGCAGGATGCCTTTCTCCATCATGTGGAAAACGGTCTTATCGTCCTTGTGGGCGCTACAACTGAAAATCCTTCCTTTGAGGTGATCCCGGCCCTGGTTTCCCGGTGCCGGGTGTTTACCCTGAAAAGCCTTGAAAAACAAAGCCTCCTCAGTATATTAAACCGGGCCTTGACAGATTCTAAAAAAGGTCTGGGTCTTTTGGCCCATACCCTGACCCATGAAGCCCTGGCGCATATTGCAGGAATTTGCGGCGGAGACGCCAGGATCGCCCTGGCCAATCTTGAAACCGTGGTCCTCCATTTTGCCGGGAAAACCGGGATTACGGCCCAGGATGTGGAAGAGGCAGTTGAAAAAAAATCCCTTTTATATGACAAAGCCGGGGAAGAACATTATAACCTTATTTCCGCCTTTATCAAAAGCCTTCGGGGAAGTGACCCGGATGCTGCGGTTTACTGGCTTGAACGAATGCTTGCAGCAGGGGATGATCCTTATTATATGCTCAGAAGAATGGTAAGATTTGCCACGGAAGATATCGGCATGGCTGATCCGGGCGCTCTGACCATGGCCCTGAATGCGTCCGAATCCTATCGGATGCTGGGTCCGCCCGAAGGGGAGGATGCCCTTTTCCAGGCTGCGGTATACCTTGCCACGGCGCCCAAGAGCAATTCGGTCTACATGGCCCATAAAGAAGTAAAAAAAATGGTTCAGGAAACCGGGTATGCCCCGGTTCCGCTTCATATCCGGAATGCTCCCACAAAGCTTATGAAAGACCTGAAATACGGGGAAGGGTACAAATATGCCCATGATCACAAGGATGCCTTTGTCCCCCAGTCCTATCTGCCGGATAATTTTGAGGGCACACGGTTTTATTACCCCAGAGACCGCGGGTATGAGCGAACCGTCAAACAAAGGCTGGATGCCTGGATCAAATTAAAAAACGAAAACAAATAGAACTATCCCTATGAGAATCGACCGGATGCTTTCCATTGTTGTCATCCTTTTAAACCGGCGGAAAATAACCGCCAGAGAACTGGCGGACCGGTTTGAGGTCAGCCTTCGCACCATCTACAGGGATATTGAGTCCATTAACCTCTCCGGCATCCCCGTTATTTCAAACCAGGGAATGGACGGGGGGTATGAAATTCCGGAAAATTATAAACTGAGCCGGCAGTATTTAAGCCTTTCCGATCTAAGATCCATCCTGACCGCCCTGAAAGGCATTAATGCAGCGCTTGATGATAAAGAGATCGAACTCATTTTTGAAAAGATTCAATGTCTTTTGCCGGACAATGAAAAAACAGGGTCAAAAAATGATAGGGAAATCCTTGTGTTTGATACTTTCGGCTGGGGAAAACAGGAGAAATCTGCAGGCAGAATCCAGATCCTGTATGAGGCTATAAAAAATCATCGGCTTGTGGATATCCTCTATCGGGACGGCAATGGGCAATCATCCCAAAGGGTTGTTGAACCCATGACCCTGATCCAGAAAGGATTTTCATGGTATCTTTTCGGATTCTGCCGGGAAAGAAACGCCTTGCGGCTGTTCAAGCTGACACGGATGAAGCATGTCACGGAATTGCCAGGCCGGTTTGAAAGAAGACCGGGTCATTACCGGGAGATCAAAACTGAGTGGCCGCCCTCTGAAAAAAAACTGGAAGCGGTCTTGAAATTTTCTGCCGGTCTCAAACACAAGGTTGAAGATTATCATGAAGATTCGGATATCATTGCCGAGGATGAGGATTCCATTACTGTAAAGACTTTTTTACCCAACGGGGAGTGGCTTATGGCAACAATTCTGGCCTATGGTCCTGATGTTGAAGTCCTGTCCCCGGAATCCCTTCGAAAACAAATAAGAGACAGAATCGATCAAATGGCATTTTTATATGAGAAAAAATGAAAAAAAGAGTTTAACCTGACACCATGGTGGCAAAGCAGTCCTGTATAAGAACTATAACAGAAAGAGCGTGTTGAGTTTTTAATGAAATTTTATTTTGTCAGGGAGAAAGAAAATGAAAGAAATTCAAAAAAATGTCAAATTCATTGCAAAATGTGGTCTTTACTGCGGGTCATGCAAAAGATTTTTAAAGGAAAAATGTCCCGGGTGCATTGAAAACCATAAGGCGACCTGGTGCAGTCTTAGGACCTGCTGTCTTGAAAAGAACATGGCCTCATGCGCTGATTGCAAAGACTATGAAAACGTCATGGATTGCAGAAAATATGATAATTTCATGGCCCGGATATTCGGGTTTATCTTTAACAGTGACCGGTCCGCCTGCATTGCAAGAATCAAAGAGATCGGATATGATGGATTTGCCCATG
>MGTJ01000230.1 GCA_001799395.1 Desulfobacterales bacterium RIFOXYA12_FULL_46_15
CTGCTTGAGAGTGATCATCAGTTCCCTGTCCCGGGACAAATGACTTAAAGATGAGAAAAAGGGAATACTGATGAAAAAGGCAAAGGATTTATAATCATTACAGCGACCTGTGCAATAGGTTTTTCTTTTCTTGATCTGTTGGATAAAGCTTTTTTTTGAAAGAATGCTGTCGGTTTTGGTGGCTGTCTGGCCTATAAAAAGGCCTGCATGGTCATCTGATCCGCCGGTAAACCCTTTGATCCAGGGATCTGAACTCATGGGTTGTATGCCGTGTTTTGCCGTCAGATGGTGGATTTTTTCCGGATTCAGCGATTTAAGGATGTCTTGCCAGGTTTCATTGAAATAACTATTTCTTGCTCCGTTCAGGCCTTCAAACACATCAAACAGCAGGATCAGCTTTTCCAGGATCTCAATACTGAGACGTTTGTTGATGCTGTAAAACCCATGGGCGACGGAATAGGCCAGATCAATGGTATTGTGATCGGTTACGGTAACAAAATCCATACCTGCCGCCTTTGCGGTTGAATATAAAGTGTCGATATCGGTATAGGATTCCTTTGCCCCGACTTTTTGCAGAAACCACTCAGACGGTCTTTTCGATGCTTTGGAATGGACATGCAGGTCTGCGATAGCCATGATTCCTCCTTTTATTAAAGGTGTTGCAATTGATTATTTTTAGATCAAAGAAATGAGGATTGAATTAAGATAGGATTTTAAATCTGTAAAATGAAGGGATTTTCAAATCTTCAGTCTTGCTGTTTCCCAACCAGAATCCATCCCGCAATGACGGCCGTTATGGGTGCGACCAGAGTGAGGCCAAAAGTGCCGGACAATGCCGTTAGCAGTTCGGAAACAATATGATTCATATTCAATAACCGGGAGATAGAAATCCCTTTTGCCGCCATCAGCATGAGCATGGTCAGGGATGTCCCGGTATAGGCTAACAGCAGGGTAGTCGTCATAGTTCCGATAACGGATCTTCCGATGTTGATCCCGCTTTTGATGAGGTTCATCCGTGTGATATCCGGTCTTTTTTCCTTTATTTCACAAAGGGCTGCCGATATGTCCATGGCAATGTCCATAATAGCGCCGGATGCTGAAATGATGACCGATGCATAGTAAAGCTTTAATAAATCAAGGGTCTCAAACCCGGAAAACCTCAGGGTCGTTGAAAACCCGGACGTTGTTCCGTTAATATTCAGTTGTTTTGAAAAAATAAAAAGGACGGCCCATGAGATCAGGCAGCCTGAAATGACCCCGAGAAGGGCGATCCATCCTTTTTTTGTAAACCCTGCCACAAGAAAGATGATCACAAAAGATAAAACGCCCACCCCTATGACAGAGAGCAGCACAGGATCCATCCGGTTGTTCAGAAGCCCGGGAATCAACAGCTTCCACAGGGTGACCAGGGTAAAAACAAAGGACAGTACGGATTTGACGCCCACCCAGCCGGTGACGGCAATGACGGTAATGAAAAATAGAAAGAACAGGATCATCAGGGTGTCGATCCTGACCGGGTCAAGAAGCCTTGAAGATATGATAACCCCATCGGATTTTGAATATCCGGTAATGGCCTTTTCCCCTTTTTTATAAAACCATTCCAGCTCAACCGCTCCCTGGAGGAGATTCACGCTGTCCAGAACCCGGCCTTTATCCTCGCCGGTCGTAAGCCTGATTTTCACCCGCTGTTCTCCCTGCTTAAATATGCCCCGCTGAAAAACATAGGTATCATCGGTTTCAACTACCTCGCACCGGGCTTCAAATTCGGTTTTTTGCCGGGTGAAAGTGTTTGAATCGGGCAGGCACAGAATGATCACCATGGAAATAAACACCACAAGGGTGAAAATGATGTCTTTATGATTGGTTTTAAAAAATTTTTTCATACCTCATCCTTAACATAAAAACAGGGGCAAAGAGGTCTATCCCCTCTGCCCCTTGGAAGCAAAGCAACCGTTTCGTCTTACCACTTCATTCCTGCCCGGGTTACTCTGCTCAGGATTTTACACACATCGGTATTATCAATATACCCTGCAAATTTTTCAGCCCCCATGCCTTCAGCCGTTAGCATTACCGGTATTCCTGTATGGGAATAGGATGTCCAATAGAGATTGGCCCTTGTATTGAAAAGCCGTTTAAACACCATGGAAACCGGCCTGTATCCGCCGTAGAGGGTCTTGATCCGATTCTTGTCGGCTAACTGTTCATCAGCAATGGAATTCACGATGGCGGTTTTCTCCGCTTCCGATAAAGAAATCAGACCAAATTCTTCAGCAAGTTTAAAAACTGCCTCATGAGTCAGTTCTTTTTTTTCTGATAGGGATTTTACCCTCTCATCCACAATCTCATGGGAAATTTTCTGGCTAAAAAAAAGTTCAGGGTTCACTCTGTAGGTATTTCCCATGGATAATCCGAGGCCGCCGCATTCATGGTCACCGGTCACAATGATCAGGGTATCGGGGTTTTTTTCCTTAAAGGCCAGAGCAACACCGATGGCCTTATCCAGATCCAGCATATTGACAATGGCGGCTCCGGTGTCATTGGCATGGCAGGCCCAGTCGATCTTGCCGCCTTCTACGACCATGAAAAAACCTTTTGGGTTTGCCGATAAAAGGTCAATGGATTTTGATACGATCTCATCCAGGTTCAGATCCCCCTGTGTCCTGTCCATGACATAGGGAAGAGCTTCGCTGTTTACATCTCCCGGAAGGTTGGCAAGCACTTTTGTCCCGTTTTTCAAGGATAAAAATTGGTCCCTGGATGTTGCCACGGCAAATCCTTTTGTTTTTGCCTCTGCATAAAGATCTTGCCCGTCTTTTCGTTTGAGCGGGTTGAAATGCTGGTCCCCGCCGCCGCCGACAAAAAGGTCAAAGTCCGAATTGATCAGCTGAGAGGCAATCTCATCATATTTGTTTCTGGAGTCAATGTGAGAATAAAAAGCCGCAGGTGTTGCATGGACAATTTTGACATCGGAAATGATACCGATGGACAATCCATTTTTCTTCAGATGTTCGCTGATGAGCGAAACCTTTGTGGCCTTGTCTTCTTTCAGACCGATGACCCCGCTCAGGGTTTTGTAGCCGGATGCGAGGGAGGTAGCGGTTGATGCCGAATCCGGAACAATGCTGGTGGAGTCATAAGTTGTATTCATCCCAAGAATTTTCAGTGAATTCATTTTCAACCTGGTCGCCTGATGGGTTGCAGCAACTCCGGGTTTGCTGTTGAGCTGCAATTCCGCAATCTGCCGCTGGGCCACCCCCATACCATCACCGATAAACATGAAAATGTATCTGGGAGCTTTATCCTGTGCATATGCAAGGGCTGTAGCCAGTAAGACCAATACTATGAATACGGATATTTTTAATTTTCTGAACATTGCCGATCCTCCTCTTTTTATCCTTTATCTTATTATCGTTTCTGATCCTTAGCAACACCCGGACTCCAGATCCTCCAGCGCTTCAATGGAAAGACTGGCAAAGGGCAGGGCATCCAGACGTTCCAGCCCGATGGGCCTGCCGGTCAGTTCACAATATCCGAAACGGCCGTCTCTGATCCTTGCAAGGGCTCCGTCGATCTGCCGCAGAACCTGGCTGTATCGCTCATAGGTCCGGATCTCGTGCTCAAGACCCATTGAATAGCAACTCCTGTCAAGGATATCTGCATGGTTGGTTTTCAGTGTTTTGATCTTTTCCCGTTGCAGAGATATCTTCCCCATTAATTCCAATTTCCGGAAGATTAATTTGTTTTTAAAATACATGAGCTGTTTTTCATTCATATACTCCTGGCTATTGAAGCCCATGCCTTTGATAACGGTTTTTGTTTCCATGATCAACCTCCATTTTAATTTGTTGTAATGCTCAATTGCTTTTCAGATCTCTCTTATCTGTTCATGGCAATATGGCAGGGGTTTATTAAGAAATGATTATCACGGCACTAAAAAATTGTTTGGAATTATCTTTTAAAAAAATATCATCAAGACCTGTATCCGGGCTAAAAATCCAAACCATACCAAATCCTAATCACACTATAACCGGTTGTTAATCATTCCCTCATTTCCATGTGGTTAAATGCATTCTTAACATGAACCCGGTGAGAGGAAAACAGAAGATGGACAGGGAAAACTGGATAGGGCTTCTCGGCAGCGCAGACTTGGCCGATCTTGAGGCCGGTTTCGAAGAACTGAACGGAGGCTGCGACTATGTCTGTATTATCGGACCGGAAACCGGGATGCTCATGGTACAGGCAAAAACCGACGGTTCCGGCTCACGGTTTAACCTGGGAGAAATGACGGTTACAAAATGTGTTCTTGAACTCAAAGGACAATATCTCGGCACCGGCTGGGTCATGGGGTCGGATTTTCGCCATGCAGAATTGGCAGCTTTGTTTGATGGCCTTCTGCAGGACCCGGACCACCATGACAGGCTGATGGCGACACTGATTCAAAGGCTGGAAGAAAAAGAGCGGGTAAAAAGGGATCATCTTTTAAAGGATGTGTCAGATACAAAAGTCGAGTTTTTTACCCTGAAAAGGGGAGAATAAAGGGACCAGGATGATGCTAAAAGGGTTTAACTCAGATGTATTTGACAGCCAGGCGGTTTTCAGACAACTTCTCACTGCCGTGGCGAATCCAGGGACAATCATGGATATCAACCTTGACCTTACCTGTCCTGACCCCCTTCATCCGGCAGCAGGGGCGGTTCTTTTAACCCTCATGGATTTTGAAACTCCTTTCTGGTCGGATATCGACCATATTTCGGACAGCATCCAATGGCTCAGGTTCCATACCGGTGCTCCCTATACCCGCATCAAGCATCAGTCTTTATTTGCCCTGTGTACAGACTGCGAAACTCTTGACGACCCGGCGCTTTTTAACACCGGAACCATTGAATCCCCGGATATATCAACCACATTGATTGTGCAGACCGGGGGAATAGAGGATGCCGGGAGAATAAAGCTGACCGGTCCGGGTATTGAATCGCCGAAATTTCTGAAATTAAAAGGGATGACAGATAAATTCATAAAAAGCCGGTCAGAACTTTGTCTTTCCTATCCCCTGGGAATAGACATG
>MGTJ01000231.1 GCA_001799395.1 Desulfobacterales bacterium RIFOXYA12_FULL_46_15
GCATGGCATATCATTAACTTCCTGGGGTATCGGGCCGATTCAAGATCCTTACCGGATTTCGATACCCCTGGCATTTTTTATCCTATCCCGGCAAAAATAAAAATGAATCTATTGTAAAATACGATAAGACTGTATTATAAAAAACCTGCGGACAGTTGAAAGGATCAAAACGGCAAAACATCCGGCCTGCCGGTTTTGTGGCTTACAAAGAGGTCAAGGGCCCAGAAAGGTATTAAAATGATCAACCTGAATCAGCTCAGGGCATTTTACCAGGCTGCCAAACATATGAATTTCAGCACAGCGGCAAAGACGCTTTATATTACTCAGCCGGCTGTCACAGCCCATCTGAAGCTCTTTGAAGATTACCTGGAACTCAAACTTTTCAAGAAAAAAAACGGTAAACTCTATCTTACGGAAGAAGGAAAGACCATTTATGAATATTCACAAAAGCTTTTCCAATATGAAAAAGAGGTAGAGGGGGTTATTGAAGAAATCAAACAATTAAAAAGGGGCACCTTGCGGCTGGGAACAGCCAGGACTTATGCCCGTTACTGTACACCTTTTTTAATCTCCCATTTTCATGATTCATATCCAAAGATCAAAATTGAAATAGATGAGGGCAGCTCCCGGGATATGATCCAGAGCCTTCTTGAATTTAAAAATGAATTGGCGGTGGTGGCCAAATCAAAAGAGCCAAAAGATATCTGCTTTTTCCCCTTCAGCCGGGAAGAACTGATCCTTATCCTATCCCCGTCGCATCCCCTGGCAAATCAAAAAACCATTACCTTCCGGCAATTGGCTGATGAGCCGGTTATCATGAAAGAAGCCGGTTCCGGAACCCGCAGGCTGGTAAACGAATTATTTGCCGCCAATGGGTGCGCACCAAAGATATTGATGGAAATGAGCAATGCCGAGATGATTAAACTGCTGGTCCAGCATGGAGAAGGCATCTCTTTTTTAATCAAAGGGGCTGTGGACCGGGAACTGGCGGAAAAAAAACTCGCGACCGTACCTGTAGAAGGACAGAAACTGTTTCTGGACGTGGGCATCTGTTATTTAAAGAACCAACCCCTTTCTACACCGGCACAGACCTTTCTTGACAACCTGAAAACCTTAAAAAAGGAGAACGTCTGTTTTCAGGAGATAGGTCTTCTGCTTGAAAAAATACCTGTCAAACGGGAATAGCCATCCCCTGTCCTTACAGGGGGCATCGGTATAAAAAAATCTTATCACGGCCATCACTTTATATGAATTGACACCCTTTTTATCAAAAGAGTATCACTGGTCCATGGCATACTTGTTATTTTAACAAATTTATTTTTGACTTATTTTGTTTTTAAATTAACGGCTTCTGCCCTGCTCTCCACGCTCAGTTTTTTTGTTTGCAAGTATGGATAATGGTTTTTTGTTTGGTCGGTTTTTCAACTCTTAAATTTTTTAAATTGGAGGCAAAAATGGCTGAAAAAAGTTTTCCTAATCCCCACGAAATAGAAGCAATTCCCGGCACGGAAGGATGGGAAAGAATGTACCCTTACCATTACCGTTTTACAACAAAGGACAAAGAAAGAGAGGCCTATGAGAATAATATGTTCTGGTTCAATGACGGTCTTCATTACCCGGAACCCATGTACCCCTTTGACATTATCTGGGATGAGGCCTGGTTCCTGGCCCTGTCCCAGTTCAATACCCGGATTTTTATGATACCGCCCGCACTCGGGGTGGATCACCGGATTATCAACGGTAATGTCTATATCTCCCCTGTTCCTGTAGCCGACCCTGAAGAAATCCAGAAAAGGATCCCCTTATTCATGGAACGGGCAGGGTATTATTATGAAAACTGGAATACACTCCATGACCAGTGGGAAAAAAAGATGAAAGGGGTTATTTCGGATATGGAAAATATTGAATTTCCCCCTCTTCCCCAGATGGAAGATATTTCGGTGGTTAAAAACGGGCTCGGAACCTCAAGCGGTTACCATCTGCTCAATAAATACGACAAATTAATCGATCTCGGGATTCTTTGCTGGCAGTATCATTTTGAATTTTTAAATCTTGCCTATGCTTCCTATGTCACCTTTGTTGATTTCTGCAAAAAGGCCTTTCCCGATATCCCCTTGCAGAAAATCACCCAGATGGTTGCAGGGATTGACGTTATCCTTTACCGGCCCGATGAGGAACTCAAAAAACTGGCCAAACTGGCGGTCGAATTTGATCTTGTTTCCCGGATCGGGAATGACGGCAAAGACGTAAAAGACGTTATCGCATCGCTCCAGGGATCTGAAAACGGTAAAAAATGGATAACTGCCTGGGAAAAGGCCAAATACCCGTGGTTCTATATTTCAACGGGAACCGGATGGTATCATCATGATGTCTCCTGGAATGACAACCTGAATATTCCCTTAAGCTCCATTAGAATTTATATCGAAAAACTGATAGCCGGGAAAAATATCGACCGGCCCGTGGAAGCGGTCAGGCAGGAACGGGAAAATTTGATAAAAGAATACAGAAGCCTTTTAAAAACGGATCAGGACAGAAAGACCTTTGATCAGCTTCATGGTACATCGGAACTCGTGGTCCCTTTTGCTGAGAATCATATGTTTTATGTGGAAAACTGGTTCCATTCCGTTTTCTGGAACAAGATGAGGGAAGTGGCTGCCATCCTCTCAGACCACAAATTCATCAACGGAACCGAAGATATCTGGTATTTATCCCGCAGCGAAATCAAGGAAGCCTTGTGGGATCTTGTCACTGCATGGGCCACCGGCACAAAAGGGTACGGCCCCCTGCACTGGCCCGAAGAAATCGCATGGAGAAAAGGGGTATACCGGAAATTCAAGGAAAATATCCCCGTACCCGCAGTGGGTAAGCCTCCTGAGGTTATTTCGGAACCGTTTACCATTGTCCTCTGGGGCATCACCAATGAAAGCATGGCTGCCTGGGCAAGGTTAAAGGAAATCGGGGATCCGGACAAGGTCAATGAAATCGAAGGGTTTGCAGGGTCCCCCGGGGTGGTGGAAGGCATTGCCCGGGTATGCCGGTCGGTGAAGGATATCGGGGAACTGAAAGAAGGCGAAATCCTGGTGGCACCCACCACATCCCCCTCCTGGGCACCGGTATTCCAGAAAATCAAAGCCGTCATCACGGATGTGGGCGGTATCATGTGCCATGCCGCCATTGTCTGCCGGGAATACGGCATGCCGGCCGTTGTCGGAACCGGCCAGGCAACCACCATCATCAAATCCGGTATGAAAATTAAGGTCAATGGCGATACAGGAAGAATTTACATCGAAAGGTAGGTTGGCATCATGGAAAAAAGACAGGACTACATTTCATGGTTTGAAGAATGCGATTTAAACTCCATTCCGCTTGTGGGGGGCAAAAATGCAAGCCTGGGAGAACTGCTGAAGGCAGAGATTCCGGTTCCGCCCGGCTTTGCCGTAACCACCAAAGCCTATACCCTTTTTCTTGAGCAGGGCCATATAAAAAAGGATATCTTTAAAATCCTGGAAAGCGTCAAAGCCGATGACATTGATTCCGGCGAAGAAGCCAGCAAAACCATCCGGGCCTTGATTGAAAACACAGAGGTGACCGATGACCTTCAGGATTATATCGGGGAATTTTACAGAAGGCTTTCCAAAAGATGCCATGTCCCTGCCGTTCCTGTGGCCGTCAGATCCAGTGCCACGGCAGAAGACCTGCCCGGGGCCAGTTTTGCCGGCCAGCAGGATACCTTCCTCTGGGTCAGGGGAGTGGATGGCGTTCTCAAACACGTAAAAAAATGCTGGTCCAGTCTTTTTACCTCAAGAGCCATTTATTACAGGGCAAAAATGGGATTTCCCCATGACAGGGTGGAAATCTCTGTTGGTGTCCAGAAAATGGCCAATGCATGGGTCGCGGGGGTCATGTTCACCTTGAATCCTGCCACAGGGGACAGGGCCTCCATTGCCATTGATGCAAACTGGGGGTTTGGGGAAAGTGTGGTCAGCGGTGAATGCACACCGGACAATTTTATTGTCAATAAGGTCACAAATGAAATTATTAAAAAAACAATTTCCCACAAAACCTTTTTGTACACCCGTGATCCTGAAAACCATTGCGTCATAAAACAGAATGTACCTGCGGAAAGAACGGATATCCAATGCGTGGTGGATCTGGATGTCATTGCGCTGGCCGGAATCGGAAAAAGGATCGAAAAGCATTACGGCAAGGCCATGGATATTGAATGGGCCATTGACAAGGATACCCCGGGCAAAGCAAAAATCATGATTCTTCAAAGCCGGCCCGAAACCGTATGGAGTGATAAAAAGGCCGAACCCGTCATGGCGGCCAGATCATCAGCCCTTGAACATATCTGCGCAGGGCTTGTTGCCGGAAAAAAACTAAATTGATGATTCTATCATCCCCTTGTTTTACCATCAGGCCTTGAAATTCAAGGCCTGATCAAAAATACAAACCGGTCCGCATGAAGCGGACAACCCTGGTATTGCATCCAAAGGGCTGCAACAGGCAAAGGAGAAAAATTATGAAAGACATGAGAGATTTTTTAGCAATCTGTGAAGAAAAAGGCATTTTAAAACGAATTACGGCTGAAGTGGATTGGAACCTGGAACTGTCCCATATTGCAAAACTCAATGAAGAAGCCCAGGGACCGGCCCTTTTGTTTGAAAACGTCAAGGGCTACCACACCCCTGTGTTGACCAGTGCCAGCACAACGGTCCAGCGCCTGGCCATCATCATGGGCATGCCGGAAAATTCAAGCCTGACCGATCTCTATGAAGGCTGGGCACAAAAAGCAAAATCCCCAATCCCTCCCAAATATGTCGATAAATCCAAGGCTCCCTGCAAGGAAAATATCATGATGGGAAAAGACGTGGACCTGTACAAGTTCCCGGTCCCTCAGTATTATCCCCTGGACGGGGGGCGGTTTTACGGCACAGCTCATTTCATTATCACCAAAGATCCGGATTCAGGGTGGGTGAATCTCGGAACCTACCGGAGCCAGCTTCTCGGGAAAGACAAACTCGGTACCCAGTTTATC
>MGTJ01000232.1 GCA_001799395.1 Desulfobacterales bacterium RIFOXYA12_FULL_46_15
GTTTTGGTCGCCGCCACCGCCTCTTCATGGCCGCTTTTCATGAGATAGGCATCATCGGCTTTATTCATGATTTCCGTATCTTTATGGGCCACCACGGCAATCATATGGTGATGATGTTTCTGTTTTAAGGTTTCCATCAGTTTCAGACTTTCTTTTGTTCTGCCTGAATTGGATGCAATAAAAACCGTATAGTCCTCAAGGTCGTATTCAGCAGCCTGCCTTGCGCCCTCCGTGATGATCATTTCTTTATAATCATGGTGCAGTGCGTCACAAATCACTTTTTTTGACGGAAAAATCCTTGAAGATCCTTCGCCGGTTAATAATACTTTCTGATGCCGGATATGTTTTGTGAACTCAAAAATCTGCAAGGGCTCCATGGCCGCCAGCACATGTTTGACTTCCAGCATTTCCCTGACCAGGGCGTATTTCAGGTAGTTTTCATCTTGATGGTTCATTTGTGATTTCCCTTATCATAAGTTTACATAAGGCTTACATTGGCGGCCGGGGAGATGTGAGACAAAGCGATACCAGATCATCAATCTTTGCCGTGCCCGCGCACATGACCGTATCCGCCCCACCCCAGTAAATTTTCACTGTGCCGTCGTCTTCCGGAACCGCACCGCAGGTAAACACCACATTGGGGACATAGCCGACCCTTTCCCAGGGGTCTTCCGGCTGAAGAACCCAGTCATCGGAAACACCGATGATTCTTGACGGATCATCCAGTGCATGCAAGGCAACGCCGAGCCGGTATACGGTCCCGGACATGGTTTTAAAAACACCATGATAAATATTCAGCCAGCCTTTACCGGTTTTAAAGGGGGCTGCACCAGGCCCGATTTTCATTTCATCCCAGTGGTAAGCCAGGGGTTTCATAATCACTTTTGAATCTCCCCAGTGAACCAGGTCAGGGGAATAGGAAATCCAGATGGACCAGGGAGATATTTCCGAATGCGGACGGTCCAGGCGCACATACCGGCCTTTTATTTTTTCAGGGAAAATGACCACATTGCGAAAATCCGCCTGGGTAATCAGGGCAACCCGTTCAACAGTTTTAAAATCCATGGTCCGGGCCAGGGCAATGCGGGCGCCGTGACGGGAATAAGCACTGTAGGTGAGAAAAAATTCATCGCCCACCGGATTGATGCGCAGATCCTCCACGCCGAATGCTTCATATTCGGCAAAAACACCCTCTGTGGCCGGGACTAAAAAGGGTTCGGGCGCAACCGTAAATGAAAACCCATCCCTGCTCTCTGCTTTTCCGATGATGGAGCGCCCGTTATGAAGATGCGATCTGAACAGCATGATATAAAGGCCGCCGGTTTTGACCACACCGGCATTATGAACCGTTGTGACCGGATAGGGGACATCCTCCCGGGTCAGGATGGGATTTTTTGCATAGCGTGTGATTATATTCTCAGGGTTGACCATGATGAAACCTCCCGTATGTTAACTTCTTCCAAAATCATCTCCCAGCCGTTCAATATCATCTTCACCAAAATAATCGCCGGTCTGAACCTCTGTAAATACCAGGTTTTCCATACCGTCGTTTTGAATCCGGTGAATGGATTTGCGGGGGATATCCACCGATTGTCCGGCCACAAGCCTTTGCTCCACCCCATTGAGGGTCCATATTCCCTTCCCGCTGACCACAAACCAGTGCTCATCCCTGTGCTGATGGCGCTGAAGGCTCAAGCGTTTTCCCGGATAAACCACTATTTTTTTATTCTTAAACGAGTTCTCGTTGGAAAGGATCTGATAAAATCCCCATGGCCGGTGATCTTCTCGCTTTGTCATTTCAAGTATCTGTTCATAAACGCGGATATAGTTTTCAACCATGCGGTCAATGGTGAAATGGTCGGAAACGGTTCTCCGGCAAAAGGCCCGGTCAATGCTGCTGATGCGGGCAACAGCAAGGATCGCTTCCTTAACACCTGAAACCAGAAAGCCGTTCTCATGGTCCCGGATCAGTTCAGGCATGCTGCCGCGCTTGACGGCAATCACCGGGGTGCCGCAGGCCATGGATTCGATGACGGATAGGCCGAAGGGTTCATCAAAATTGATGGGGTGAAGCAAAGCAAACGCCTTTCCCAGGAGATCATTTCTTTTTTCCGGCCCAACGCTCCCGAGATACGTCACCCGGTCATTATCAATAAAGGGTTTGATATATTCATTAAAATAGGCTGTATCCTGGATGATTCCGGCCATGACCAGTTTTCTGCCCGAGGCCCGGGCAATCTCAACAGCCTCTTTGGCGCCCTTATCCGGGTGAAACCGGCCCAAAAACAACAGGTAATCTTCAGGATAGGGCTGAAAATCAAATTCGTTCAGGTCAATACCGTGATGGATGGTCTGAATATAGTCCAGATCCGGGTTGCGGTCGGCATCGCTGATGGACACATAAAATGTTTTTTTATTGTATTTTCTAAACACCGGCAGAATTTTAGGCGATGAAAACCCGTGTATGGTGGTGACAACCGGAGTACGGGTATGCCCTGTATAAGACAGGGGCAGAAAATCAAAATGATTGTGAATGATGTCGAATTCTTCTGCATGATCAAACAATTCGGAAATATGAAGGCATTCAAACACTTTTGGAATAATGTCGTGGTCTTCTTCATACCCCCTGGCGCAGACAGCATGCAGATGCGCATGGGTGAGCGAATCCTTTGTGGCAAACAGGGTTACATCGTGGCCGCGCCCGACCAGGGCTTCCGTTAAAAGGGAAGCCACTTTTTCCCAGGGGCCATAGTGTAATGGCGGTGTCCGCCAGGCAATGGGGGACAGCATGGCAATACGCATCATCTTTCCTTTATTTAAAATCCATTGTTCGCAATGGCGGTTGATTGAATATTTCATCGGCATAGAGCTTCTGCAAGGTCATCAAAGACAAAAGCCATGCCAGCGTGGACTCAGCGCCCTGATTCTGATTGATGCCGTCCACCATGAGCCCGTCGCGGCAACCGCCGGTTTTGGCGTCATAGAGGGGCATATTCAGGTCATTATGACCGAGAAACCAGTTAAAACACATAACGGCATTTTCAAACCATTGCCGGTCCCGTGTAAGGGCATAGGCTTCTACACAGGCATCCACCATGGCTTTGGTTTCAATGGGCTGTTGATCAAACCGGGTTCTTTTGCCCCCTTTCTGATACCAGCCGTTGCTGCCGATGGGCACAAAATGGTGATTGTCCGTCTGTATGGCCAGAAGCCATTTCAGACAGCCCAGTCCCATATTCATAAGATCGCTGCTCTGCATCCGGCTGCCGGACACGATCAAGGCCTGGGGCAGCTTGGCATTGGCATAGCTCAAGGCATCTTCAAGCCAGGGCCAGCCCTCTGTCCCATGATTTTTAAACTGGACAAACAGCCGGTCCGCCAGGATATCTCTGATCCTTTTGGCGTCACTGTCACCGGAAAATTTGCAGAGGTATGCATCCAGGCCGAGAAGCGTGAAAGCAACGGCCCGTGGGGCGAAAAAATTTTCCGCAACCACCAGAGCTTTTTTGAAAAGGACGGTGCTGACAGCCAGTTGCCCGGGATTATCCAGATACGCCACAGCCTTTCCCAGACACCAGAGCGCCCGGCCATGGGCATCTTCCGACCCGATCTCCTCCACCCACTGTCTTGAATAGTCCATAAAATTGCGAAACCGCCCGCTTTCCACATCATAGGCGTGCAAAAGAAATCCAAGATAATGACCGGCCAGCGCATCCAGGCCGTATCCGTTGGCCGGCAGATATTTCTGCCCCAAGACGGCCACTAAGAGGGCTCTGGCATTATCATCGGTACAGTATCCATAGGACCTGTCCGGAATGGTATGGTTGGCATGCTGCAGGATGCCGGTATCATCGGTCAGGGTCTTGAGATGATCGAGTTTGATCTCCGGCAGGTCGAAACTGGTGATGGCCTTGATCTCTTCAACATAGGAATACCTGGGCCTTGGGTGGCGGATGCGGTTTTGACGAACCTCCCTGAAAATCTCCAGATACCGCTGGGATACCTCTGTCCACACGGCTTCACGCGTAAAGGTATAGGCTTTTTTGCGCATGGCATGGCGTTCATTGTCATTGTCAAGAAGGGCATTAATCTGTTCCGCCAGGGCATCCGGATCCCTGAACGGTACGATTTTCCCCCGGCCATCCGCCAGCATTTCAACGGCATACCAGTAGGGGGTAGAAATAATGGCCTTGCCGGTTCCCATGGCATAGGCAAGGGTTCCGGAGGTAATCTGGGCTTCCTGGGGATAGGGGGAAATATAGATATCGGCAATGCCGAGGAATTCCCCGAGTTCTCTTAAAGCCACAAAACTGTTTTGAAATATGACCTGCCGGCTGATGCCGAGTTTGTGAACCATCTGCTGGAGCATGATCCGGTATGACTCCCCCTGAGATTTCAAAACATGGGGATGGGTGCGGCCAAGAATGATATAGACCACATCCGGATGTTTTTCTATGACCGCGGGAAGGGCCTGCAACACTGTTTCAATCCCTTTGCTTGGAGACAGAAGGCCAAAGGTGAGCAATACCTTTTTGCCTTCCACCTCGAATTTATCTTTGTTAAAACTGGAATCAATAAAGGGCATGTCCGGGATGCCGTGATGAACAAAGGCGATTTTCTCACGGGGGACACCATAGATATCCTGGAGGAAATCTTCGGCCTTGTGGCTCATTACAACGAGTTTATCCGACAAGTCGCTTAATTTGCACATGACATCCCGATACTCAGGGGCAGGATCTTTTAAAACCGTGTGCAACGTTGTCACCACAGGCATGTGAAGCTCACCCAGCAGTTTGAGCAGATGGCTGCCCGCAGACCCGCCGAAAATACCGAATTCATGCTGCAGGCAGACGATATCAGCCCCGCTGATATTTAAAAACTGGG
>MGTJ01000233.1 GCA_001799395.1 Desulfobacterales bacterium RIFOXYA12_FULL_46_15
AATCCTTTATTTTCAAGCGAATTGATTGCAAGCTGAAGTGTATGGTAATCAATTTCAATATCATCCCATCCTAGATATTTGAGCCGTTCATTTGCCTGACTATGTGACATATCCGGGTTGATGAGACATGCATTTGCCAGGCTTCTGATAAATCCTGGAATTAATGATGCCTCAACTCCGTTTTCAATTAGTTTGTGTATTAGTTTTTTATCCACAAGCGTTGCCATATCATACTCTCTTAATTCAGAAAATCTATAAAACATGATTTTTTTTTAAATAATAATTATGCAAAGATACAATAGTTGTCAATCATTCTTAAGTCAATCCGGGTTTTCGTTATATTTTTTTAATATAATATCCAATAAAAGTCTTAAAGGCATGGCTTTCATAATGGTAACTAAATTTTGCTGATGAAAATCCTTTAAATCCCTTTTAATTTTATTGAATTCCTTTCTATCCCTCTTAATATATGGCTGAATCTCTTTTTGTTAAAGCTTTTAAAAGGTCTTTAGAGATATTTAACATAATGTTATCTGTTTTATTTTTGCCGCTAATGATATGATGACTGATAAATTCAGTTTTGATGGGGGTTGACATATGAAAAAAGACATATCCGAAGATGATGGCAGCCTTTTGTTAAAGCTTGCCAGAAAAAGCATACTTCAGGAGTTTAATAAAAAAAAGGACAAACTTATTTCAATCATTCCGGATGCATCTATGAAAATTATAGGCGAGCATCGCGGTGTCTTTGTAAGCTTACATAAGAAAGGCAATCTAAAAGGGTGTATTGGTATTATTGAACCAGTTAAACCTTTATTTGAAGGTGTTATAGAGAATGCAAAACATGCAGCTTTTCATGATACACGGTTTGCCCCATTATCTTTTGAAGAGTTTGAGGATACAAAGGTTGAAATCAGTGTTCTTACCATCCCGGAAAGGATTGAATACAAAGATGATAGGGGGCTGATCAGCAAAATCAGACCTGGTATTGATGGGGTTATTATTAAAAAAAAATCCCATAGCGCTACTTTTTTGCCTCAGGTCTGGAAGCAGTTGAAAGAGCCTGAAAATTTTTTAACGCAGTTGTGTATGAAAGCAGGTCTGCCGTATAGCGAATGGAAAACGGGTAGCCTCATTGTTTCAACATATCAGGTTCAAGTTTTTGAAGAAAAAAATTAGATTTATTTTTTGAAATAAAATGGAAATGGAGATTTATGACAGTTGATGCAGAATTATTGAATATCATTTTGACAATTGATAATCTTGATGATTTAAATCATTTTTTTGAAGATTTATTCACTCCTGCTGAGATAAATGACATTGCTTTGAGATGGAAGCTTCTTAAAGATCTTCATAAAGGGATGGCCCAGAGAAAAATCGCAGACAAATACGGTATCAGCCTGTGTAAAATTACACGAGGATCAAGGATTTTAAAAAAGAAGGATTCAATCATGCTTAAAATATTAAATGCTCAGCAACAGGATAAAAGGCTAAGCGCCAGTGTCGACCACAGTTCCAATTTAAGCTGATCAAGTCTTTCGGTATCAAACCAGGTGAATCCATTCAGCTCGACACCGGGCTGATATTTTTCCGGGTGATCTGTAAGTATTCTAAAAACAGCTCCAAGATGAACCTTTCCGACATTGGTAATGTCCTCGCTGATCACACCCATGAAGACTGGAAATTCGTTTTCTGGTTTTTTTATAAGCTCCTCATTTAATTCTCTTTCCATACCGGTTATAAGGATTTGATGGAAAGTGGCATTTCGTTTATCCCTGTCGATCGGATTAATATGCCCTCCGATACCGACAGACCATAAATCATGAAGTCTTTCTTCATTCCCCTGCCGGTTGTATACAGCAATCTTTTTCATATCCCTGGTTTGAAGAACAATATAGGGAATTATCTGTTTATACTCAGGGTTTTTTTCCGCATCTTTCCGGTTTAAAAATTCAAACCCTGTTTTTGAACAATTTTCTATAAACTCATTAATATTCAGAGAGATAATGCTCCTGGGCTGTACCCAGGATTTGGGCAGAACAGATTTTTTAATACATAATACGGTTTCATTTCCAGTCATAAAAATTCCTTTTTATTAAAGGATGAAATACAATTGCAATTTATTTATCATACCTGTTAAAAGAAGTGAACGATCTTTGTTTTACTTTTTTTAAGATTAACCGTTTTATGTAATATTGAATAATATAGTTCAAAACAGGGGGGATTGTGTTATTTTTAAATAAATCAGAAATTCAGAAATTAGATCAGAATATTATCCAAACATCTGTTGAAAAAGCATATCAAATATTGTTGAGCAAGGATTATCACATGCCGGACAGGATGCATGTTTCAAATGGCCTGAATTCACTTTTATTGATGCCGTGTTTTTCCGGGCAATATTTTTCAACAAAACTTGCTTCAGTTTTTCCAGAAGCTATGAAACACGGCCAACCGGTTGTAAATGGGGTTATGGTGCTCTCCGATAATATTTCCGGACAGCCTTTGGCAATCATGGATGGTGCAGCCGTTACGGCCCAGAGAACTGGTGCGGTTGGCGGGTTGGGCGTAAAATTGCTTAGCCCGGAAAAAGTTAAGACAGCCGGAATCCTGGGCGCAGGTGTACAGGGATTCAGCCAGGCCCGTTATCTCATGTTTAATAGGAGGATAGAGACCCTATATCTTTATGATTTAAACCCTGAAATGGCAGAGAATATGATAAAAAAACTAAAGCAGGAATTTGATGGTGTTGACTATATCATATTAAAAACAGCAGAAGAACTGGTTGAAAGATCAAAGGTGATCATTGCAACCACAACCAGCCACACTCCATTATTTAATACAGAGCCTGAAAATATAAAGGGAAAGACATTTATTTCAATCGGATCATATCGACCGGATATGCAGGAATTTCCTGATGACGTGATTAAGCTTGCAGACGATGTTTATGTTGATACTTTTTTTGCAATACAGGAATCCGGTGACATTGCAACCCCATTAAAAAGAAACGTGGTTATTAAAGAAAAGATCAAGGAATTTTCAAGCCTGTTTGAAAAAAATAAATATGCTGAAAACAAAACGGTTTTTTTTAAATCTGTAGGGATGGGCCTGTTTGATTTAACAGTATCTTCAGCCATATATCATGTGGCATTAGAAAAAAAGATCGGTCATATAATTGATTTTTAAATGGTGCAGAAAAAAAATGGAGCGGGAAACGGGATTTGAACCCGCGACTTCGACCTTGGCAAGGTCGCACTCTACCACTGAGTTATTCCCGCTCAATGAAGTTTTGTTTTTCTACTTTATACGATTGGTTTTGTCAAGAAAAGATTCTTTTGATTATTAACTTGAATTCGAGCAATAAGGTTGAAAAGTGGACATAAAGAACGTACTTGTCACTGGTGGTGGCGGTTTTTTAGGAAAAGCGATAATAAAGAAACTTGTCATTAAAAAATTAAGAGTCACTTCTTTTTCTAGAAATTTTTATGATAGCCTCGGTACTTTGGGCGTTTTTCAGATGCAAGGGGATATTTCAGATGCAAGATCTACGCTAAATGCTTTCAGAGGTATGGACGTCGTATTCCATGTTGCAGCAAAACCCGGAATATGGGGAGATTATAGTGATTATTTCAGAGCCAATGTAACCGGAACTGAAAATGTAATAGCCTCATGCTTTGAAAATTATGTTAAACAGTTGATATATACAAGTTCTCCGAGTGTAGTATTTGATGAAAAAGATATGGAAAATGTGGATGAGAGTATTCCTTATCCTGAGAAATATCTTGCTCCTTATCCGCAGACTAAAGCAATGGCTGAAAAAATGGTAAGGGGTGCTGCAAAAAAAGGGTTGAATACTATTATCATCCGCCCTCATTTGATCTGGGGGCCGGGTGACAATCATCTTGTTCCCGGGATTTTAAAACGAGCCGGCCGGTTAAAGCGAGTAGGGCGAAATGATGACCTTGTAGATACAATTTATGTGGACAATGCGGCAGATGCCCACGTGTGGGCATCCGAAAAGCTGGCCTTGAATTCTTCTTTATCCGGAAATGTTTATTTTGTCAGCCAGGATGAACCTGTGTCCAAGTGGAAAATGGCCAATGCTTTTCTTGATGCTGCCGGTTTACCACCTGTAAAAGGACAGGTTTCAGAAAAAACCGCTTATATTGCAGGGACTTTATTTGAAATGGGTTATCGTTTTTTTGGGATTAAAAAAGAACCTCCAATGACGAGATTTACCGCAAAAGAATTGTCGACATCCCATTGGTTTAATATATCCAGAGCGAAACAAGATTTAGGCTATTACCCAAAAATTTCTACAAAAGAAGGACTTAGCAGGTTAAGAGAATGGCTGTCACAGGGGGATGGAAAGTTTTGATGCAGTGTTTTCAAAAAAATACGAATTTAATGAGGTTATGATTCAGTTGTGATTTTAAAGAACTCTTTGATTTCATTTTCTTTTCGTCTTAATTGATCAATTGCAAGCGTTAAAACCGATGGATTCAAGCCGATTTTTTTAGGGGAGTTTTTCACTGCCATTGGAACCGGATTACCGCTATGTCCTATGCCTGCCTTCTGGGTGAGATAATCAGCAAGATTAATAATCAAAGACTGATGTCTGAATTTAATGGGAGCAGATTCAGGATTGTGATGAAATCTGCAAGGAAATAATATGGATTGCGGAAAATTCCAGCGTTTCATTAAAAGGGCGGATAGAATGGCATGATCCAGCTTGAAAATTGCATTTTCAGCAAAATACAAAGGTTTTTTATTTTCCATGGAAAGCTGTCTTACTTTTCTGTATTCATCTTTAAAATAAATTGAAAAAATAACTTTTCCCATATCATGGAGAAGGGCAGGGATAAAGATTTTATTGGCAATACCGGGGTTTGTCCTTTTTGCAAGTTCTTTGGAAATAGTGGCTACTCCGATACCATGAATCCAGAGGGCTTTCATATCCAAACCCAAACCTGATTTGTCCGTAAAAGAAGAAAGTATACCCATGCCAAGCGCTATACCGATGATTTCATCAAAACCGATAACGGTAATTGATCGTTTAATAGTTTCTACTTTTGTTTTCTGTGCATAGTAAATAGAGTTGGCAAGTTTTAATAGTTTATTTGTCATTCCCTGGTCATATGAAATGACCGCTGCAAGATCTTCTGTCGTTGTTTTTTCGTCTGATGCTATGCTGATGATTCGGTCAATCACAACAGGGAGTGTTGGAAGGTCGCTCTCTTTTTTTTGGACCATTTTTAGAATTTCAGCTTTTATATCCATTTAGTCCTTTATACTATAAGTATTAAAAGATACTTTATGGAATTGCAAAGAATTTTTTTTGTGCCCTTTTTTTGCTCTATCAGGATATCCTATCGCAATGATAGATTCAACCATCATATTATCGGGTATATGCAGGAGTTCTTTAACATAAACATCCGCACTCTTGGAAGAATTGTGCTCTCTTTTCCTGATTTGTATCCAGCAACTGCCAAGGCCTATATCATGAGCGGCAAGATGAATGAATACAGAAGCAATAGAAGCATCTTCAACCCAGACATCGCTTTGTGATGTATCTCCACATACAACAATCCCCAGCGGGGCATTCTTTAGAAAATTAGCACCGTGAGATTTCGCTCCGGAAAGCTTTTCAAGAATTGCCCGATCTTCGATGATAATAAAGCTCAAAGGATTAATATCCCTTGAAGACGGGGATCTCAGGGCGGCTTCTATCAGGGTGTCAATCATTTCTTTTTCAACCGGCTGAGGCTTGAATTTCCTAATACTTCTTCTATTTGAAATCAAATCCAAAAATTTGGTGCTGTCCATCATATCCATCTCAAATTAACGAAAGCGTGTAATATTTATCTTTCCCTGCGATTGCATCTCATCAAATTTTTTTCTCAGTATTTGTTTTAATTTATTTCTGGACATAGGCCATAACAATAGCAATCCCACTGTATCCGTGATAAAGCCGGGAGTGATTAATAACACGCCTGCGATAAATATGATAACTGCATCAAGCAATTCTTCGGCCGGCATGAGGCCCTGCTGCAGATTCATCCTAAGTTTCAAAAGAGTGTTCATTCCTTCAAGCCTTGCAAACCATGCACCCAGGAAACCTGAAATAATGACCATCAGGATTGTATTGAGGCCTCCGATTACTGTTCCGACTTTTATTAAAAGATAAAGTTCAAAAACCGGTATCAGAGTAAAACATAAAAATAATTTTAACAGCATACGGTCAGCTCCTTATATTTTTGAATATAATCAATGTTCCAGCAATGATCATGACAAAACAGAGAATTTGTCCCATGGTAAAGGTATATACCACAAATTCCAGGTGCTCATCAGGTTCTCGAAAGAATTCGATAATAAACCGTATTGCCCCATAGCCAATGAGATATAAGCCAAACATCCGATGGTGAATATATTTTGCTTTTCGAATCCACCATAGAATGATGAATAGAATAATACCTTCAAAAAAAGCTTCATAAAGCTGGGAAGGGTGGCGTAATGCGTGTGCAGGATCAGATGGAAACAACATTCCCCACGGCATTGATGTGACTCTTCCATAAAGTTCGGAATTGAAAAAATTTCCAATCCTCCCAAAGGTATACCCCAGAGGTACGGCAGGGCAGAGCAGATCGGAAAATTCCCATAGGTTGAGTTTATTTTTTTTTGAAAAAAAATAAACTGCGATCATAACCCCTATGAGTCCGCCATGGTAAGACATGCCTGAGATCCCGGTAAAAACAAATCCATTGGAAAAATTAAAAGGCAGGAAAATAGAAAGAGGATTATCCAAATAATAATTCAAGTCATAGAAGATAACGTATCCGATCCGCCCACCAAGGAGAACGCCTGTGGCTGCCCATACAATAAAATCGTCCAGATGGATTGCCTTAATAAAAAAATGTTCTGTTTTAAGTCTGTATTTTACCAGAAAATAAAAGGTAACAAAGGCCAGAACGTACATTAGACTGTAATACCGGATACCAAAGCCATTGAATTGGATCAAGTATGGGCTGACTTTATAAGGAATCTCATTCCAGAAACTCATATCGAAATTGTTATGCCTCCCGAATATAACAGAATCATGCGTTACCCATTCAACACAGCTGGTTGTGGAACCATAAGAGGGATATCGAGGTTCCATATATTCTTAATATCTGTTCTTTTTACGGATTTTTGAATAATATCAAGATAAGAATTCCTGGAAATCTCTGTTGCGCCCATGCTTAAAAGGTGGTTGGTGGTTACCTGACAGTCAATCAAATCAAACCGATATTGTTTTAAACGATGAGCAAGGGCTACCAGGGCTATTTTTGATGCATCCTTTTCAAATGAAAACATGGATTCACCAAAGAAAATTCCACCAAGACATATTCCATATAACCCTCCAACAAGGCGGTCTTCTTTCCAGGTTTCAATAGAGTGAGCATAGCCGAGTTTATGAAGATGCACATAGGCATCAATCATTTCTTCCACCAGCCAGGTACCGGAATATTCTTTTCTCCTTGGTTTTGAACAGGAAAGAATGGTTTCTTCAAAGGCATGATCGATCGTTAGATAAAAATAATTTTTCTTTATTTTTTTTTTCAGACTTCTTGAAATCTGAATGTTGCTGGGAAATAGAACGAGCCTTGGGTCCGGTGACCACCAGAGGACGGGTTCACTTTCTGAAAACCATGGAAATATTCCATTTTCATAGGCAAGCAATATTCTTTGAGCTGACAGATCGCCTCCAATGCATAAAAGTCCGTCGGATCTTGCAAGCCAGGCAGGTGGAAAATCTAATCGTTCTGATAATCGGAAAAGAGGCATTCAGTTCTTGAATATAAAGTTCAGCTTCTTATTCCTGAGTCCTATGGACACTTTACCCCCTTTTTCAAGACTGCCAAAGAGGATTTCATCTGTAAGTTTATCTTTGATCCGGGTCTGAATAATCCGTGCCAAGGGTCTTGCGCCGAATTTAGGGTCATACCCTTCTTTTGCAAGATATGATCTAACTTTGTCCGAATAGGTCAGTGTAATATTTTTAATCTTAAGCATGGATTCAAGTTCTTTCATATTTTTATCTACAATCATCCCCATAACCTGGGTGGATAGATGATTAAACTGAACGATACCGTCAAGCCTGTTTCTGAACTCAGGACTGAATGTCTTTTCAACGGCTTTCATACCTTTGAAGTCAATATCAGCAGACTGGGAGCCAAATCCAATGGCATTGGCACTCATTTCTCTTGCCCCGGCATTGGAGGTCATAATGAGAATGACATTTCTGAAATCGGCAGATTTGCCGTTATTGTCAGTGAGAGTTGCATAGTCCATGACCTGTAAAAGAATATTATAAAGATCCATATGGGCTTTTTCAATTTCATCCAGAAGAAGGACACAGTGGGGGTGTTTTCGAATACTGTCTGTCAGAATACCTCCCTGATCAAACCCGATATAGCCCGGGGGTGCTCCGATAAGCCTTGAGACTGAATGCTTTTCCATGTATTCGCTCATGTCGAATCTCAAAAATTCTATCCCCATATGGTGAGCCAGTTGCTTTGCAACCTCTGTTTTTCCGACACCAGTAGGTCCCATGAACAGAAAGGATCCAATGGGCCGTTCCGGAGCTGAGAGACCGGCTCTTGATCTTTTTATGGAAGTGGTCAGCAATTCAATGGCATTATCCTGCCCAAATATGACGTTTAATAGCTTTTTAGGAAGAGATTCAAGGTTTACTTTGTCAGTGGACGTTACACTGGTTACGGGGACTTTGGCAATTTTTGCAACAATCTCCTCAATATCTTTCAGGGTGACGGCCTCCTGATTTCTATTACCCTTCAACCTGAGGTAGGCGCCGGTTTCATCAATTACATCAATGGCTTTGTCCGGTAACAGCCGGTCGTTGATATATTTATCAGAAAGATAGGCTGCCGCTTCTATAATTTCAGCAGGATAGGTGAGACCGTGGTGTTTTTCATAATAGGGTTTGAGTCCGGCCAGAATTTGAGTTGTTTCTGTCACTGAAGGCTCAGACACTTCGATTTTTTCAAACCGCCTTGAAAATGCTCTGTCTTTTTCAAAATGGTTTTTATACTCTTCATAGGTTGTTGTGCCGATACATTTTATTTCCCCTGAAGAAAGGGCGGGTTTCAGAATATTTGACGCATCCATGGAACCACTGGTTGTTGCTCCTGCACCCACAACAGTATGGATTTCATCGATAACCAGCAGTGCATTTTCTTTAGATTCAAGGGCAATAATAACGTCTTTCAAACGCTGTTCAAAATCTCCCCTGTATTTTGTCCCTGCAAGCAGAGCACCCATATCAAGGGAAAAAAGTTCACAATTTTCCAGAAGATCCGGAACCTGCTTATCTTTTATTTTCAGTGCAAGGCCTTCAGCAATAGCTGTTTTTCCGACTCCGGGATCACCCACAAGAATTGGATTGTTTTTGCGTCGACGACAGAGAACCTGCATGACCCTGTCCAATTCATTTACTCTTCCGATAAGCGGATCTATTTTATTCTCTTGTGCCTTTTGTAAAAGGTTGGTGGTGAATGCTTCCAAAGGGTCCTTCTTCTTGACACGTTTAGTCTTCATGTCCGCTTGCTTGAACATATTCTCGGATGGATACTGAGACTGTATGTCCTTTTTTTCATGATCTGCAGAATGAGAGATGTATTTTAAGACATCCAGGCGGGTTATCCCTTCCGATTCAAGATAGAAAGCAGCATGGGAATCTTTTTCCTGAAAAATGGATGCTAAAATGTCACCTAAATTGACCTCGCTCTTTTCGGCTGATCTTGCCTGGTTGATGGCACGCTGAATCATTCGCTGGAAACCAATGGTCTGCTGTAATACATATTCTTCTTTTGAATCTATCTTGGTTAATTTTTCATCAAAAAATTTTTCTAGTTCTTCTTTTATCTGTTCAGGATTGCCGCCACATTTTTCAATTGTTTCTATACCTGTCTCATGGTTAAGGATTGCATAAAGAACATGCTCAACACATACATATTCATGCCTTCTCTTTTTTGCCTCTCTAACGGCAAAACCGAGAGCGGTGCTAAGTTCTTTGCTGATCATACCTACTACTCCTTTTCCATTGTACTCTTTAAAGGAAACCCTTTACTACTTGCCAGATGATGTACTGTTTCAACTTTAGTTTCCGCTATATCCCGGGGATAAACCCCACAGATATCTTTCCCTTTATTATGTACATTAAGCATTATTTGAGTTGCTTTTTCAAGTGATTTTCCAAAAACGTTCAAGAGAATTTCCACAACAAACTCCATAGTTGTATAATCGTCATTGTGCAAAAGGACTTTATACATTGGCGGATGATTGATTTTTGACTTTGATGAAATATCTGTTTTTGTTTTGGAATCCACTTCTGTCATTGATATTAACTCCTAAATCCCGCAGCATTTTTTATATTTTTTCCCACTACCACAGGGACACGGGTCGTTTCTCTGTACTTTTTGTGATGATCTTTTAACAGGCTGTTTTGTGATAGAACCATCAGAATGGGAAAAAGTCAGGTTCTCCTGTTCTTTTCTTTTCAGATTATCCACCTGAGACGGGCTTGATATCTTGATCTTGAACAAAATTTCAACGATTTCATCCTTAATTCTTTCCATAAGCCCCTGGAACATATCAAACCCTTCTTTCCTGTATATTCTTAGCGGGTCTTGCTGTGCATACCCCCTGAGGCCGATCCCCTCTTTCAGGTGATCCATGGATAAAAGATGTTCCTTCCAGCGGGTATCTACTGTTTGAAGGATGATATGTCTCTCTATTTCTCTGGTTATCTCTTTCCCAAAGGCTGTTTCTCTTTGGCTGTAGATTGTTTTCAAATTTTCAAATAAGAATTCAGATAGTTTCTGGGCAGAACTATAATGTGTTGATGCTTCTTCAAGGTCAGGGCTGTAATTGAATACTTGCTTGAGCCTGCTTTTCAAACCATCCAGATCCCATTGCAGTACAGGGGTCTTTTCAATTGCAAATTCATCCACAATATCATAGGCTTTGTCTTCAACCATTTCCATCACCAGGGGGTTCAGGCTCTCTTCAACTAAGGCCTTACGCCTTTGCTGATAGATAACCTCCCTCTGCTGGTTCATGACATCATCATATTCAAGCAGATGTTTTCTGATTTCAAAATTATGACCTTCAACCTTTGACTGGGCATTCTCTATTGCTTTGCTGATAAATCTATGCTCAATATGCTCACCCTCTTCAATTCCAAGCTTGTCCATAACTGCATGGATTCTGTCTCCTCCGAAAATTCTCAAAAGATCATCTTCCAGAGAAAGATAAAATCTTGAGGAGCCCGGATCACCCTGTCTGCCGGAACGGCCCCGGAGCTGGTTATCAATCCGCCTCGATTCATGGCGTGAGGTTCCAAGGATATGAAGGCCACCGAGTTCTATCACCCCGTCACCCAGAACAATATCCGTACCACGCCCCGCCATATTGGTAGAGATGGTAACAGCACCCTTCTGACCGGCATTGGCAACAATTTGTGCCTCTGCCTGATGGTGCTTTGCATTCAGGACGGTATGGGGAACACCCTTTTTTTTGAGTTTTTCACTCATATCTTCGGAGACATCAATGGAAATCGTGCCCACAAGCACTGGTTGGCCTTTTTTATGAAGGCGGATGATTTCCTGGATGGCAGCATTATATTTTTCTTTTTTTGTTTTGTATATCAAATCGGGATAATCAATGCGGATCATCTTCTTATGGGTAGGGATTTCCAGAACATCAAGGTTATAGATTTTTTTAAATTCAGGTGCTTCAGTCAATGCAGTACCTGTCATGCCGGATAATTTATTATACATCCTGAAATAATTCTGGAAGGTGATGGTGGCCAGGGTCTGATTCTCATTCTCAATTTTTACATTTTCTTTTGCCTCAAGTGCCTGGTGTAAGCCCTCGCTGTATCTTCTGCCGGTCATCAGGCGTCCGGTGAATTCATCGACAATGACAACCTGGTTGTTTTGAACAATATAATCAGTATCCCGTTTAAAGACCTTATGTGCTTTCAAGGCCTGATTTAAATGGTGCAGGATTTCGATATTGGCAGGATCATAAAGGTTCTCAACGTTTAAAAGCTTTTCACCCTTGGCAATACCGGTTTCGGTTAAGGCGACCGACTTGGATTCTTCATCAAGGGTATAATCAGTGTCCTTTTGAAAGGTCGGGATAATAGTGTTGACCTCGGTATAAAGATGGGTTGACTTTTCGGCAGGGCCTGAAATAATCAATGGTGTCCTGGCTTCATCGATGAGGATGCTGTCGACTTCATCTACAATGGCAAAATTGAGTTCTCTCTGGGCAAGGGAGTCTTTGTCAAATTTCATGTTGTCCCTTAAATAATCAAACCCGAACTCATTGTTTGTGCCATAGGTGATATCGCTCCTGTAGGCGGTTTTTCTTTCCTGATCATTTATATCATGGAGAATTACACCAACCTCCAATCCAAGAAAATGATAAATTTTTGACATCCATTCCGCATCACGGCGGGCAAGATAATCGTTTACTGTAACGATATGGACACCTTTTCCCGTCAATGCATTCAGATAGGCAGGCAGGGTTGACATCAAGGTTTTTCCTTCACCGGTTTTCATCTCTGCAATGGTGCCGTTATGAAGGGCGATGCCTCCGATAAGCTGAACATCAAAATGACGAAGGCCAAGAGTTCTGACAGAAGCCTCCCGGACAAGGGCAAAGGCAGATGGTAAAATATTATCAAGTGGTTCGCCATTATCCAGGCGTTCTTTAAATTCCGATGTCTTCTGCTTCATTTTTTCATCGGATAATTGTTTTGTCTGCGATTCAAGCTGATTGATCTTAGCAATAAAAGGCTGAAGTTTTTTCAAAATTCGGTCATTGCTGGATCCAAATAGTTTAGTAAGATAATTCAGTACCATTCGATAGTTTACCTGTTTTAAAAGCCTGGTTAATAATTCAACTGAAACATATAAGCATTAATCTTATAAATCAAAATAAAAAATTAATAAAATAGCCTGGAAAGAAATAAGGATAAAAGAGCTAGTTAAGAATATATTTTAATGGATTGACAGGGGTCCCATTAATTAAAACCTCGTAGTGCAGGTGGGGCCCAGTACTTCTTCCGGTATTACCGATAAGGCCGATAACATCCCCTCTTTTTATTTCCTGACCCGGCTTTACGAGGATTTCCTTTAAATGGCCATATTGGGTTACACGTCCATGGTCATGATCAATGACTATAAGATTTCCGATATATAGCTTCTCGGCAGCAACGGAAACCCTGCCGTTGGCCGGAGCAATGATCTTTGTCCCGGGTGCATTGGCAATATCAAGTCCTGAATGAAATTCCTTCTGTCCTGTGAAAGGAGAGACCCTGTTTCCGAAACCTGAAGTAATCCATCCATCCACCGGTCTGATGGATGGAGTGGAGGCAAGGATATTTCTTTTTTGTTCAAGTTGTTTTATCAATTGCTCAAAATCAAGAGCGTGTTTTTCTGCCGCAACCTTAGCCTGAGTGACCTGCTGGTGCATTTCTCGGATAAGGCTGTTATGCTTTTGTGTCAATGGAAGATCAGGATCAAGAGCATCGGCAGGGATGCTTCCGATTCCAATAAGCCCGCTTGAATCGCTGGTTTGTTTGATATCTGCGATAAGTCTGACCCTATCCTCAAAATTTGACAGATTGGTCACCAGCTTTTTAATTGTCTCGATTTCTCCTGCAAACTGCTGAATCTGCTTTCTCTGGGTTGTGATTTCAGCATTCAAGGAGTGAACTGTTTGTCCAAGTCCGTTACTTTTAATTGAAATAGTTTTCAGCTTAATATAATCATATCCGATAAATGAAGCACCGATAATTGAAAATCCGGCAAAGACAGACAATAAGATACAAAGAGCCCTGTGGATCGTAAATTCTCTGATATCAGAGGTAGAGCCTGAATGGTACCATATTTTAACTCTTTTGCTCATCATTCCTCTTTTTTTATTTAGATATTATCTATCTGTCAAGCACAATATTCTTCATTCCCATTGAAAACAGGATAAACAAAAAGTAATTAATATAGAATCTGGCTGAGAAAGGTTTTAGTTCTATCATTCTGAGGATGGTTGAAAAAATCTTCAGGATTATTTTCTTCAATAATTTCACCTTCATCCATAAAAAGAACCCTGTGTGCAACACTTTTTGCAAAACCCATTTCATGGGTAACAACAATCATGGTCATTCCCTCCTGCGCAAGACTGATCATAACATCAAGAACTTCTTTTACCATTTCAGGGTCAAGGGCTGATGTCGCCTCATCAAAAAGCATGATATTGGGTTTCATACAAAGACTTCTGGCAATGGCCACCCTCTGTTGCTGTCCACCGGATAATTGTCCCGGATATTTGGCTGCCTGCTCTGCAATCTGGACTTTATTAAGATAATACATGGCTGTTTCTTCAGCTTCTTTTCTGGGTGTTTTCCTTACCCATATCGGTCCCAGAGTTAAATTTTCGAGAATGGTAAGGTGGGGAAAAAGATTGAAATGCTGAAATACCATTCCGACTTCCGACCTTACTTTTTCGATATTTTTCAGGTCTTTGGTCAGCTCAATCCCATCTACGATGATCTGTCCTTTCTGATGTTCTTCAAGTCTGTTGATACATCTGATCAGCGTTGATTTTCCCGATCCGGAGGGGCCGCAGACAACAATTCGTTCTTTTTTTTTCACAGAGAGGTTAATATTTTTTAAAACATGAAAATCACCATACCATTTATGCATATTAACAATCTTAATAATACTGTCTTCACTGGAAATATCGATGGTATTTGTTTTTTCTGTGTTCATAAATAGTCGCTTTATAAATGTTATTAAAAATAATTATTCCAGACTCGTATTGAGTTCTTTTTCCAGTTTCCGGCTGTAAGTAGACATAAAAAAGCAGCATACAAAATAAATGATTGCCAGAAAAATATAAGCTTCAGCTGAAAATCCATTCCATCTAGGTTCCGACAATACTGATTTTGTTGTTTTTAAAAGATCATATAACCCGATGATAACAACAAGGGATGTATCTTTAAATGCAGAAATTAAAACGCTGACAGATGGCGGGATTACAATTTTTAATGCCTGGGGCAGGATAACGAGTCTCATGGTCTGTGAATAATTTAATCCCAAGGAATCGGCAGCTTCATACTGGCCTTTATTCATCCCCTGTAATCCGCCCCTGACCACCTCTGCGATATACGCTGCCGTGAACATGATGATAGCAACCTGGGCTCGTAACACTGCATTTATAAAGACCCCTTCAGGCAGGAATAACGGGAAAACCACGGAAGACATAAAGAGTAGGCTGATCAGCGGGACTCCCCGGATAAATTCAATATAGAAGATACAGAAAGTTTTTATCATCGGCATTCTGGATTGTCGCCCAAGTGCAAGCATAATACCTAAGGGGTATGCTGCCGTAAGGCCGAAAACAGACAGAAGCAATGTCAGGATGATTCCGCCCCATTTTTCGATCTCAACGGGTTCAAATCCAAGAATACCTCCCTTGAGCAGTACTCCCATAACCACCAAAGAAATAACCCAGGCATATACAAGAAGTACATTCCAGTAATTTCTGTTTCTGCTGATAAAAAGCAATATGACAAGTATACAAATTGCAGTCACGGGTCGCCATAAAATATTCTGGGGATAAAATCCAAACAGGATTATTTTATAATTGCTTGAAATGATTGACCAACATGCACCGGCTGATTCCCTGCAGTTTACGTTGGGAAGCCATGAGCTGTTGATGAACGCCCATTTAAAAAAAGGAAGGAAGGAAAACCAGAAAAGATAGAGAATTAAAAGTGTCAGAATAGTATTAAACGGGCTGCTGAATAAATTATTCCTCATCCATCCCGGAATGCCGATACTTGCAATCGGGGGTTTTGCCATTATATGAATTTTATGTTTACCATGTGATTCCATAAAAAATTATTTTACCATCATCACCTTTCTACAATGGCCATCTTTTGATTATACCAGTTCATAAAAGCAGAGGTGGATAAGCTGAAGAAGAGGTATACGATCATGATTAACAGAACCCCTTCAATTGCCTGACCGGTCTGGTTGATAACTGTTCCGGCAACGGAAACAAAATCCGGATACCCGATGGCCACGGCAAGAGAGCTGTTTTTTGTCAAATTAAGCATCTGGCTTGTTAAAGGCGGAATAATAACCCTTAATGCCTGGGGCAGGATAATAAGATTTAAACGCTGGGCCGGTTTTAAGCCGATAGCCATTGCAGCTTCCGTCTGGCCCTTGGAAACGGATTGGATTCCTGCCCTGACGACCTCGGCAACAAAGGCAGCCGTGTATAAGACAAGGCCTAAAAGAAGTGCTGTAAACTCGGGACTGATTCCAATCCCTCCTTTAAAATTAAAGCCTTTTAATTCAGGTATATTCATGTCTGTTGGCGCACCCCCGATTAACCAGCATCCAAAAGGAAGACCGATGATTAATGCCAGGGAAGTATAAAAAACAGGAAATATTCGGCCGGTTGAATGCTGTCTTTTTGTTGCCCATCTTTTCAGAAAGACAATGATGATGACGGCAGTGACACCGGCAATTGCCATATAACCATAAACAGGATGGGATTTTGGAATTCCGAAAATCAGTCCCCTGTTGCTTAAAAAAAGGCCGTTAAAGGGACTGATGGCTTCTCGTGGAGAAGGCAGTATTTCATAAAAAAAAGCATACCAGAAAAAAAGCTGTAGTAACACCGGTATATCCTGAAATAATTCAATATAAAGGGTAGCACATTTTTTTATCAGCCAGTTTTTTGATAATCTTGCAATGCCGACAAATGTTCCGAGAATTACCGTAAGAATGATACCGATAAACGATACGAGAAGAGTATTTAAAAAACCGGCAATAAGGGCTTTGGCATATCTGTCGGCAGCAGTATATGAAATAGGAGACTCGCCGATTTCAAACCCGGCTTCTTTGTTTAAAAATTCAAAACCGGTGGTGATGGATTGCCTTTCCAGGTTGACCATTGTGTTGGAAATCAGATACCATGCGACAAAAATAAATAAACAAGCCGCTCCAACCTGATATAATATGGATCGTTTATCCGGGTCGTACCAGAAGGATATGGAATCGGTTTTTTTAAGATGAACGGTCATGGGCATGCTAATTTTCTATAGTGTTAAGAAAGGTTATGATGCGATTTTTTACCGCATCATAACTCTCTGATTTGTTTGTTTTATTTAAATGGAGGAGAATACATTAAACCGCCTTTTTTCCAAAGCGCATTAAGTCCTCTTTCAATACCAAGCTGG
Source organism: Desulfobacterales bacterium RIFOXYA12_FULL_46_15 (assembly GCA_001799395.1). Classification (GTDB taxonomy): domain Bacteria; phylum Desulfobacterota; class Desulfobacteria; order Desulfobacterales; family Desulfobacteraceae; genus Desulfobacula. The sequence goes on from MGTJ01000233.1 coordinate 17,321, forward strand.
GTATTAACCCCAACATTTTTTTCAAAAATTTCACCGTAATTCCCCACCATTTTAACAATATTGTAAGCCCATTTTTCATCAAGGCCAAGCGCCTTCCCATTTCCGGCCGTAACACCCAGAAATCTTTGAATTGCAGGGTTTTCACTCTTGAGCATCTCATCTACATTCCCGGATGTAATGCCCAGTTCTTCAGCTTCTATTAATGCATAAACAGTGTAGGTAACAATATCTTTCCATTGGTTATCCCCATGTCTGACGGCAGGTGCCAGGGGTTCCTTGGAAATGATTTCAGGAAGGATCATATAATCACCCGGGTTGGGTGCCACTGCTCGTATTCCTGCAAGCTGAGAGGCATCTGATGTTAGACAGTCGCATCTTCCTGCAAAAAAAGCCTGGTTGAGTTCGGCATTGTTTTCAATAACGACCGGTTTCATTGTCATTTTGTTTGAACGGAAATAATCGGCAACATTCAATTCGGTCGTTGTCCCGGGAAGAACACAAACAGTTGCGCCATCCAGTTCTTTTGCGCTTTTTACATTAAGTTTTTTAGGAATGAGAAATCCCTGACCGTCATAATAATTAACCATGGCAAAATCTAGTCCAAGCTCAGTATCGCGGCCTAGTGTCTGCGTAGCATTTCTGAAAAGTGTATCAATTTCACCTGATTGTAAAGCTGTAAATCTTGTCTTTGCAGTAAGTGTTGTAAATTTTATTTTTTCCGGGTTTCCAAAAATTGCAGCAGACAGAGCCCTTGCACAGTCAACATCTATGCCTCTCCAGACACCTTTATCATCAGGTTTTCCAAAACCGAAAAGCTCACCGTTTACACCCACCTGGATGAATCCTTTGGCTTTGACATCCTGAAGTGTACCAGCCATGGACAGTGTTGAAATTGACAACAAAGTAATACAAACAGCCAATACTCTTAACAATTTCATAGATACTCCCCTTGATCTAATTGATTAATTGATTCGGAATAATTCTTAACTGAATCATCCCCACCCTTTTTTGTCTAAACAACTTGTAACTATTAACACATCAGCATTTTTTTTCAAGAAATTTATCAGAATGAACATTATTTTATAATTCATGTTCAGGTAAAAGAAGTGTAAAAATAAACTGCTATTCTTTTCTTTATAAGGCAGTCGCTCTAAATAAAACGTATGATTTCATGTGCAAAAATATTTCGGGAGCCGGTTAATGCAATCTCTCATATGGCTGGTGCGCTTGCCTCTGTTGTTGGATTGACACTTCTTATTGTCTTTTCCGCCATCCGGGCTGATGCCTGGCATGTGGTATCTTTTTCCATATTTGGAACCACCTTGATCCTGATGTATACGGCGAGTTTCCTTTATCACGGGTTGAGGTTGTCTGAAAAAACCCTTCTGGTATTCCGGCGGATTGATCATATCATGATCTTTGCAGTCATTGCAGGATCCTACACCCCTATTTGCCTTGTCCCGCTCCGGGGGCCCTGGGGATGGAGCGTTTTTGGGACTGTCTGGGGAATCGCACTGGCTGGAATGGGGCTGAAGATTTTTGCCATGACTGTTCCCAGGTGGATTTCAACGCTGATCTATCTCATCATGGGATGGTTATGTATAATTGCTGGCTATCCCCTTGTAAAAATTCTGACCCCGGCCAGTCTTTTCTGGCTGGCTTCCGGCGGCTTTTTTTACAGCGCCGGAGCTGTTATCTATGCTTTAAAAAAACCTGATCCGTTTCCAGGCATATTCGGATTCCATGAAATATGGCATATCTTTGTCATTTTGGGAAGTGCCTGCCATTTCTGGCTTGTATTTCGTCACCTGATGGATATCGGTCCTGTTTAGCCTGTTTCCCGGCTTTCTTCCATTGAAAAAAAAAATAATTTTGAGTAGTATTTCTTCCTTGCATGTTTATTGTTGGTCAAGGAGCCGGAATGAAAATCAATTGTGTAAAAAAAATAACAAATTGTAAATATCTTAATCTTTTCTCCATCAGTTATAAGGACAGGGCTGACCGGGATAAGAGATGGATTTTTGCCTCAAGGTCGCCCCGGTTGAATCCCCTTGAACGGGATCAAACCATTGCTGATGCAGTAGTGGTTGTCCCGTATTACAAAAATGAAGAAAAACTCGTGCTGATAAAAGAATTCAGGGTAGCCTTGGGAGATTACCAGTATGGGTTTCCGGCAGGCCTTGTGGACAAAGGTGAATCAGTTGAAGATGCCGGAAAAAGAGAGCTTTTTGAAGAAACCGGATTAACTGTGACACGGATAACCAAAAAAAGTCCTGCAATTTTTTCATCTTCAGGGTTGACCGATGAATCTCTTTATCTTTTGTTTGTCGAATGTGAGGGCATTCCCTCAACTCTTTATAATGAGGCTTCTGAAGATATCGAAGTCCTTATGGTATCAAGGGCAGCGGCAAAAGACCTGATCAGGGATGAAAGGATTAAATTTGATGTGAAATCCTGGATCATATTGGATTTTTTTGCTTCAGGGTGGGGAGCTTAAATGTTTTCCAATTTATTGTATTTCCTTGTAGCCCTTGTAATTTATTCCACCTCTGAGCTGTTTAAAAACGGTGATACCGCTGTGAATGCAGCTTCTGTCGTTAATGCGCTCATGATCAGTGCAGGTTTTTTCGGGCTCTGTCATATATCCTTCAAGCACATCGAGAGATTTGCCTCTCAAAGACCTTATGCAAATATTGACCATCTGATTCAAAAAAGGATATCCAGTTTATCTGTGTCTGCCTTGATTCTGTTTGCCCTTAATATTTACTGGTTTAAACTGACTTTAATTTTTTCCGGGATTAAATTTTTTGAAATACTGCCGACTTTCAAAGCTGTTATTTTTATCGGACTGTATCTATTGTATCTTGTTATGATCTGGAATTCGGCTTATCCTGTGCAAAACAGATATTTTGCAGGAAGTGTATCTAAAAAAGACTATCTTCTTTCGAATATCTGGTTTTCACTTCCGGCCTTTCTACCCTGGTTGTGTTTATCCATAACAACTGATTTTCTAAATCTTCTGCCTTGGCAGCCCTTTAAGGATTTTTTAAACTCTTTGGCTGGAGAAATAGGATATATTTCTTTTTTTCTATTTGTCATTGCCGTTTTCGGGCCCGTTTTCATCCGGAAAATCTGGAACTGCAAGCCACTGGAACAGGGATATACACGATCAAGAATCGAAAATATCTGTAAAAAAGCAGGATTGGCCTATTCCGATATATTAAAATGGGACCTGTTTGGCGGGAATATGATGACAGCCGGTGTTATGGGGCTTATCGGCAGATTCAGATATCTTCTTGTGACACCTGCATTGATGAAGGTATTGAGCGATCAGGAACTCGATGCCGTGATGCTTCATGAAATAGGTCATGTCCGGAAATATCACATGGTTTTTTATCTTTTGCTCTTTGCAGGATTCATGGTCTGTAATTTTATTTTTTTTGAACCTGTGATGCTGTTATTATATCTTCCGGAACCTGTGTATCAACTATTTTCATGGGTCGGGGTCGAAAGGGGTACGGCTTACCCGATACTTATCTGTATGACATTGATCGGGGCGTTTATTCTATATTTCAGATTTATATTCGGTTTTTTCATGAGAAATTTCGAGCGCCAGGCAGATCTTCATGTCTTTGAGTTTACCCAAGATGGATCGGCCCTTATTTCGACCTTCCATAAAATTGCTTCATATTCCCGCCAATCCGTGGATAAGCCCAACTGGCACCATTACAGCATCGGTCAGCGAATCGGATTTTTGGAAAAGTGTGAAACAGATTCATCTTTGATCCGATCCCATCATGCAAAAGTGAAAAAAATAATAGCAATCTATCTGGCCGGAATTGTATTTCTTCTTGGAGCAGGATATTCCATCAACTCTGAAACAGGAAAGAAAAAATTTGATAATTTCATTGCAGAAAGAATTCTTTTACGTCATTTGGAACTGGACCCGTCGAATCCTGATCTTTATACCCTTGTCGGTGATTATTATTATAACCGGAAAAACTATGTACGGGCTATTGATGCATATGAAAACATTTTGAGGGTTGACCCTGTCAACATCCATGCACTGAATAACCTGTCCTGGGTTTTATCCACCTGCCCTGAAGAGGCCTACAGAGACAGGGAACAAGCTGTGAAATACGCCCTGAAGGCCTTGGAGCAAACAAAAGAAGATTATATTCTGGATACTTATGCTCAAGCGCTATTTGCCAATAATGATATAACAGGCGCCATAGCTGCAGCCCGGGAAGCTTTGAAAATGTCGAAAGAAAAAAAAGAATATTATGAGGGCCGCTTAAAGGAGTTTGAAGACATGCAGGCCCGTTAAAAGGTTAAAACCCTATGGGCAGAAAGGCCATGCCTGTAAACAATACCGCCTCTTTAATGATTCTGCCGGTTCTGCTGGATATGATCATTGCCATGGTGTCCTGAAGGCTGATGAGTTTTCCGAAAATGCGTTCATAGCTCAGGTTTTTTATTTCTCCTTCAAGGGTATTGGTTAAAATCAGGGGCTGCCCATCTTGTTTCAGTCTTGTATTGAGGCGCCAGACAAAGATTTCAATATTCCGTGCACTGTTATACAGGGATTGTTCGTTCAGAGAATCCGGTATAAAAAGCTCACATTTGGAATTATATGATTTGTGAATCATGGTGTATAATCCATACATCATTGCAAAAACCCGGTCCCCTTTATATTCCGGTTCAAAACCGAGCAGGATGGCATCAGAACCGTCTTTATCGTCAAGCTCAGCTATATGTATACCCGGGGGGCAGCTAAAGATTTGGTTCAGACGGGATTCAATGGTCTGATGATCTTTTTTTCTTAATTCAGACGGGTTTTTTTTATATAATTTTTCGGTCAAGCTCTTTAAAAGAAAACCGACCTGTTGCATATGTATTTCCGAGATTTCATCAATATCGGTTTTGGCCAGGTTCTTAATATGAAAATGACCTGAAGAGCTGCAACCATAAGATGATATAAGAAGAATGCCGATTGGATAGATTATTCTTTTTTTCAGAAAATCGAGAATGAACTCCCCCTTTTTCCATGAAAAATTCCATAAGCCGCATCCCCTATCTCTGGAGATTTTTTAAGAAGGGATTTTGTTTTTAAAATCAAAAATTCCCTTGTGCATGGTTTTAACGGCAAGCTGGATACAATGATGCTTTTTTTCAGGAATATTTTCAAGTATTTTAAAAACGTCGCCATCATTTATTTTCAATGCTTCATCAATGGTTTTTCCCTTGACCAGATCGACGGCCGCCATTGCAGCGGAAATTGCCCCGGCACAGCCGGTGATTTCATACCGAGCATCTCTGATAATCTTTTGGTCATCAATTTTAAGATAAATTTTCATGGTATCCCCGCAGGAGCCAACGTTTTCTGATACCTGATCGGCATTTTCAATATAGCCCATATATTTTTTTTCAAGATAATAATTGATTGCCGGATCAGCATATCCTGCTTCTGAGAGCATTTTCCGTTCAGCATTAGATGTAACTATAATTGTCATGACTGCATCCTTTATTTGACCCTTATAAAAGAAGAATATTGTATCGGTCATTGATAATAAAATATTCCAATCAAAAAATAAAATATGTGTCTAAAATAATTAATTTCTTTTTTATGTCAAGCAAAACCGATAAATCATGTTTGACTGAATAAGGATTATATTGCCTTTGCAGAACCGGATGAGGATCAGAAATAAAAAAAATCAGGATTTAATAATTTACATTAATAAAATTTATAAATAGTGCTTGAGATTATTATTTGCTGTGATATTCTGACTCATATTTTTCCGGGTTGATTTACCAAGAGATTCAATTGTTATGGCAATACTTGTTGTAGCTCATATTATATTTCTTCTACCATCTGACAGGTAAAAAGAGGAGAACAGATTATGAAAGACTTGATTAAATACATCGCTCAGGCGCTGGTTGATCATTCCGATCAAGTTGAAGTAAAGGAAATCAAAGCCCAACAGACCCTTGTCCTTGAATTAAGGGTTGCAAAGGAAGACCTTGGAAAAGTTATCGGAAAAAAAGGTAGAACCGCCCAGGCCATGAGAACCATTCTATCCTGTGCATCTGCAAAAGAGCAAAAAAGGGTTATCCTTGAAATTGTAGAATAACCTTGCCATCCTTTTTTGATTTCAGCTTTTTGAAATCAGTTAATTGGTTTATGAGTTTGTCCGTGGTGTTTCAACACGGACAAATCCTCACGCTTAGAATTTTTCTCTGCATGTGTTTCTGAGTATATGAAAATATCTTCGAAAATTTAATATGAATCATGATTGGCGGAAGTGCATGGGAATCGAACCCACCCGAGACGGTTCTAGCGCCTCACATCGGATTTGAAGTCCGAGGGCCCCACCAGTGAGCCGTGCACTTCCTTCTATTTTAGTATAGAATAATAAAAAAAAATTTAGTATATAGAATTCCTTTGATTTGTCAAGATGATTGATTTTGGTTATTACGTATTGAGGATGAATAAATGATAAATTTACAGAGACTGGCTCAAAGATTCAAAACCCTGTGCGAGATTGATTCTCTTTCCCGGCATGAACAGGATGTGGCTTTGGAAATTGAAAAAATACTAAGGTCAATGGGTGCAAAAGTCTGTTATGATTCGGCAAAGGAAAAAGTTGGGGGCAATTGTTCCAACCTTGTGGCTAAATTCAAGGGAACGGTTGATACAGATCCTTTATTTTTATCCGGTCATATGGATACAGTAGGTCCGGGTGAAGGTATTAAAGTTCAATATAAAGACGGGGTATTCAGGAGCGACGGGACAACCATTTTAGGGTCTGATGACAAATCCGCCATCGCTATCATTCTTGAGGTCATGGATGTTATCCTGGAAAATAAAATGGATTACCCGCCGGTTGAAATCATTTTGACGGTCTGTGAGGAAGTCGGCCTTTTAGGGGCAAAATATTTTGATTACAGCCTTATGGATTCCAAATTCGGGTATATCCTGGATTCAACCGATACCGATGGAATTGTAACCCGCGCTCCTGCAGCAAATAAGATTACCGTCAGGATTTATGGAAAAGCCGCCCATTCAGGTGCAGCACCCGAAAAGGGCATTAATGCCATCCAGATTGCATCCAGGGCCATTTCAAAAATGCAGCTCGGCCGTATTGACAAGGAAACCACCTGCAATATAGGCACCATCAGGGGCGGGGTAGCCACGAATATAGTTCCTGAATTTGTTGAAATTCATGGGGAAGCCAGAAGCCATGATATTGAAAAATTAAAATCCGTCACCCGAAATATGATCAGTGCATTCCAGGAAGCTGCAGATGAATTTAAAACCGCAGAGATGAATCCAAGGGTTGAGATTCTTGTAGATGATGATTTTCCTCTGACTCATATCTCCGAAAACCACAGGGTCATCCGGCTTGCAAGAAAAGCAGCGTTTAATCTTGGAATTAACCTGGCCGGCAGAACCATAGGCGGCGGGGCCGATGCCAATATCTTTTACGGCAAAGGCATTATGGCCGGGGTCTTGGGAACCGGTATGACCGATGTTCATACCCTGAATGAATCCATTTGCATCAAGGACATGGAAAATTCGGCAAGGCTTGTGTTGGAAATTTTGAAAGTGCATGCAGCCGGGGATATTGAATCGTGATTCTGTATGTTGACATGTTTTCCGGCATCAGTGGAGACATGATGCTGGGGGCGTTTATAGACCTTGGGGTGCCGGTGGATTGGCTCTCGGAAAAACTGTCTCATGTATTTAAAGGATTCAGATTAAGGGCAACGGATGTTTACCGGCATCATCTGAAAGCCGTAGACCTTGTCGTGGAAACCGATGAGGGCAGGGGAATATCAAGAAATTACAAAGATATCAGAGCATTGATCGAAAATGCGGTATTGTCTGAAAAGGTCAAACAGAACAGCCTTAAGACATTTCAAAAAATAGCTGAGGCTGAGTCCGGTATTCACGGGCATGATATTGAGACTGTTCATTTCCATGAAATCGGCGGTATCGATTCCATGGTGGATATTGTGGGGTCCTTTCTATGTGTGGACTATCTGGGCATTGACACGGTATATGCCTCTGTTGTTCCTCTTGGATCAGGGACTATCACCTGTTCCCACGGTGTGCTGCCTGTTCCTGTTCCGGCCGTCCTGGCCATATTAAAGAATATCCCGGTCACATCTTCGGATGCAAAGACTGAGATTGTAACCCCCACAGGTGCTGCTATAATAACAACGCTTGCATCTTCTTTCGGCCCTATGCCTGAAATGCGGATAAAAAAAACAGGGTATGGCGGTGGAAAACGAAAGACCGGCTCATCCCTTCCCAATCTTCTCAGGGTTATTCTGGGTGAAAAAACAGATGATGATACTAAGGCTGCCGTCCTGAAAGAAGCCATTCATGTGATTAAAACCAATATTGATGATATGAGTCCTGAAATCTCAGGCTATCTCATGGAAACCCTTCTGGAAAATAAGGCCCTGGATGTATCCTACACACCGGCCCAGATGAAGAAAAACAGGCCGGGTCTTCAGGTTGAGGTTTTGTGCAGAAAACATGACCTTCATTCCATTATCCGTCTTCTCCTGTCAGAGACATCGTCTATTGGCGTCAGGGTGCATGAATGTGACCGATTCTTTCTTTTTCGGGAGTTATCTGAAATTCAGACTTCATTTGGCAAGCTACAAGTAAAAAAAATTATCGATCCGGACAACCGGGTGCGGTTTGTCCCTGAATATGAAGCAGTCAAAAAAACGGCAAAGGAACATCAGCTTCCCTTCAAAGAGGTTTACAATAGTGTGCTTTGCGATATCAACAAGCTTGACAGGGAATGATTCAGAAGATAGATAGGCTAAATGACTTTTTTCCAGAAAATTCTTATGTTTTTAGCCACAGGCTTTTTTTCCGGCAGGTCTCCTGTTGCCCCTGGAACCTTTGGAACCCTTGCTGCCGTTCCCTTTGCAATTGTGTTTAAGATTATTCCAGCACCGTTTCATGTTGTTTACAGCGTAGGGGTTATCCTTATTGCTATTTTTTTAGCAGACAAAGCCGCTGGCATATTATGTGAAAAAGATCCCGGCTGCATTGTGATTGATGAAATGGCAGGATATGTGGTAGCCCTTTCCCTGGTTCCGGTTCAGGCATCCACCCTTGTTGCCGGATTTTGTATCTTCAGGTTTTTTGATATTGTGAAACCCGGGCCTGTGAGATATTTTGAAGAGAATTTTCCAGGAGGGGCAGGCATTGTGCTGGACGATGTCATGGCAGGCATATTGACTGCATTTGTTTTGAAAATCATATATTTATCAGGGGTATTTTAGGAGAAAAAGGATGGAAAAAAATTCTGAAAAAGACAAGGCTGTGCAGACAGCCATGAATCAGATTGAAAAGCAGTTCGGAAAGGGATCAATCATGAAACTGGGCGGCAGACCCATTGAAGCTGTGCCTGTTATCAGGACCGGGTCCCTGGCCCTGGATAAGGCCCTGGGGGTTGGCGGGTATCCAAGGGGCCGGGTGATTGAAATCTATGGCCCTGAATCTTCCGGAAAGACAACCCTGGCCCTCCATGCCGTGGCTGAAGCCCAGCGGAACGGCGGCATAGCCGCTTTTATCGATGCCGAACATGCCCTTGATGTGGCCTATGCCAAACGGCTGGGTGTGGATTGTGATGAACTCCTGATATCCCAGCCCGACACCGGAGAACAGGCCCTTGAGATTGCTGACATGCTCGTCCGGAGCGGCGGGATCGATATCATGGTCGTGGATTCCGTGGCAGCCCTAGTACCAAGATCGGAGATTGAAGGTGAAATGGGGGATTCCCACATGGGTCTTCAGGCAAGGCTCATGTCTCAGGCCTTACGAAAACTCACCGCCACCATTGGAAAAACCAGCACCACCATAATTTTTATTAACCAGATCCGTATGAAAATAGGGGTCGTCTACGGGAACCCGGAAACCACCACCGGCGGCAATGCCCTCAAATTTTATGCCTCCATGCGGCTTGAAATCCGGCGGGCAGCCCCCATCAAAGAAGGTGAGAACATTGTCGGGAACCGGACCAAGGTTAAGGTTGTGAAAAATAAACTTGCACCCCCATTCAAGGATGTGGAATTTGACCTCATGTACGGAGAAGGAATTTCAAGAACCGGGGATCTCCTGGATATGGGAGTTGATTTCGGAATTGTGGATAAAAGCGGGTCATGGTATTCATTCGGCGGGGAGAGAATCGGCCAGGGAAGAGAAAATGTAAAGGTTTTTCTTGTGAATAACCCGGATATATTTGCAAAAATCGAAGCCGGTGTCCGTGATAAACTAGGCATGACGATACCGGCTAAAAAAGACAAAAACGGCGACGTTAAAGCATAACGGATAAGTGAATGAGGAGCAGCAGCATGACAGGCAATGATGCCAGAAAAATATTTATAGATTATTTTAAAAAACAGGGTCACCACCTGGTTCGGTCTTCCTCCCTGGTCCCTCAGGATGATAAAACCCTCATGTTTGTAAATGCAGGGATGGTCCAGTTTAAACGTGTATTCACCGGGGATGAGAAAAGGGGGTATTCAACTGCGGTGACGGCCCAGAAATGTGTCCGGGCCGGCGGAAAACACAATGACCTTGAAAATGTAGGATATACTGCAAGGCATCACACCTTTTTTGAAATGCTGGGAAATTTTTCCTTTGGCGATTATTTTAAGGAAAAGGCCATTAAATTCGGTTGGGACCTTCTGACCAACGGATATGGGTTTGATAAAAATAAACTCTGGGTGTCTGTGTTTCACGAAGACGATGAAGCATTCAACATCTGGCGGGACAAGGTAGGTGTGCCTGAAGAACGCATCATCCGGCTGGGTGAAAAAGATAATTTCTGGGCCATGGGGGACACGGGCCCCTGCGGTCCCTGCAGCGAGATCCATATTGACCGGGGTATTGAATTCGGTTGTGGAAACAAGGATTGTGCCGTGGGCTGTGACTGTGACCGGTGGCTGGAATTATGGAATCTTGTTTTTATGCAGTTTGAAAAAGATGATCAAGGCAATCTTCATCCTTTGCCAAAACCCAGCATTGATACTGGCATGGGCCTTGAGCGGGTGATCTCCGTTCTCCAGGGCGTGCCCACTAATTATGATACTGATTTGTTTATTCCCATTATGGAAAAAGTCGGGGAGCTTTCCGGCAGGAAACGTCATGAGTCTAATGAAGTTGAAGTGGCCATGAAGGTTATTGCCGATCATTCCCGGGCATCGGCCTTTCTGATCTGCGACGGGGTTCTGCCCTCCAATGAAGGCCGTGGATATGTGCTCCGGCGCATCATGAGACGGGCCATCCGCTACGGCAGAAGCATTGGTCTTGTCAAACCCTTTATGCATGAAACGGTTCAAACGGTTTTTGCCATCATGGACGAGGCCTACCCGGAGCTTAAAGAATCTTCCGCCTTTATCCTGAACGTTGTGAAAAATGAAGAGGAAAAATTTCTTGAAACCCTGGAAACCGGTATGAAACTACTGGAAGCCACCATTCAAGAGATAACCCAAGGAAATGCCGGGTCGCAAAAGAAATCCGTAATTCCCGGCAATATCATTTTTAAGCTCTATGATACTTTCGGGTTTCCTGTGGACATTATCGCCGATCATGTCAAGGAAATGAATATCAGCCTGGATATGGACGGCTTTCACCAGGCCATGGAAGAGCAGAAAGCAAGATCCAGGTCCATCAAAAAATTTGCAGGGATCGGCGAAGCCTATAAAGCCCTGACATCGGAAGGGGTGAAAACCTCTTTTACAGGCTATGGCGCCATAGAAGGGAAATCAAAAGTCCTGATCCTTGTCAAAGAGGATAAGGAAATCAAAACTGCCGGATCAGGCGATCATGTGGAAATTGTAACGGATACAACGGTTTTTTATGGAGAATCCGGGGGTCAGGCAGGGGATTCGGGCAGGTTTGAAAATGACAATTGTATCATTCATATTTTAGATACGGTTAAAAATCCGTCAGGGCTTATCATCCATAAAGGAGTAGTCCAAAAAGGCGAAGCCAAAAAAGGAAATTTTTTTGTCCTTAAGGTGGATGAGAAAAAAAGACAGGCCATTGCCGCTAATCATACCGCCACCCATATCCTGCAGTCAGCCTTAAGAAAAGTTCTAGGGGATCATGTCAAACAGTCCGGCTCCCTTGTGACGGACACAAGACTCAGATTTGATTTTACACATTTTGCATTCATTCCAGTTGAAGAACTTCTGGCAATTGAAAATGAAGTGAATCTGCGGATCAGGGAAAATCATCCGGTGGAAACAAAGGAAATGAACATGGATGAGGCAGTCCGGGCCGGAGCCACTGCACTTTTTGAAGAAAAATACGGGGATGTGGTCAGGGTCGTGTCTCAAGGGAAATTCTCCAGCGAGCTTTGCGGCGGAACCCATACGAAGCGGTCCGGTGATATTGGATTGTTCAAAATCCAGTCTGAAGCCGGGATTGCATCGGGTGTCCGGAGGATAGAAGCTGCAACTGGCCAGGTGGCCCTGGATCATGTCCACAGGGAAGAGGCCCTTATCGAGTCAACAGCCGGTCTTTTAAAAGGTGCAAAAGAAGATGTGGCAGCCAAAGTGGAAGCTTTATTAAAGGATAAGAAAAATCTTGAAAAAGAACTGGAATCCCTGAAAGCAAAGATGGCCTCCAAATCCGTTGAAAATCTGGCGGATGAAATCAAAATGATCAACGGTATCAAGGTGATTGCAAAACGGGTGGATATTGAAAATCCTTCCCAGTTAAGAGATCTGGCAGACAAATTCAAGACAAAGATCGGTTCCGGGGTCATTCTGTTAGGCGCGGTATCTGATGGAAAAGCCCTGTTGATCTCTGTTGTAACAGAAGACCTGACCAAAAAATTTAAAGCCGGTGATATTGTAAAGGCTGCGGCCAAAATCGTCGGCGGCGGAGGCGGCGGACGCCCTGATATGGCCCAGGCCGGCGGCACAAAGCCTGAACATCTTGATAAGGCGCTGGAATCGGTTTATCAGACCATGTCATGACCGCTTATTTCATAAGACGATTGCTCCTGGTGATACCGACTTTTATCGGTATCACCATCATGGTGTTTACCATCACTCGTTTTGTGCCGGGCGGTCCCATTGAAAGAATCATTTCCGATACACGGGCCATGCAGACAGGCCATGGCGGCTCATCTTCCGGTATATCAGCAGGTTCAGGCTCAAGCCAGCCCCTTTCCGAAGAACAGATTCAAAAACTCAAAGCCTATTACGGGTTTGACAAACCTCTGCTCACAAGCTATTTCGTCTGGCTCTCAAAGGTGATCAGGGGAGATCTAGGTATATCCACAAGGTATCAGGACCCGGTCTGGGATATGATCAGGGAAAAAATTCCTGTGTCCCTTTATTTTGGTATCCTGAGCCTTTTCATGATCTACGGGGTATGCATTCCTCTTGGCATGGCAAAGGCGGTCCGGCACAAAACAGGGTTTGACAATATTACATCCATGATCATTTTCACTGGTTATGCCATCCCGGGGTGGGTGGCCGGGGTTTTCATGCTGGTCCTTTTTTCATCCCGGTTTGATGTATTTCCCCTGGGCGGGCTTGTATCAGAATCCTTTAATGATATAACCCTGTTTGAAAAAATCACGGACATCCTTTGGCACACCCTTCTTCCTCTTATTTCCTATGTGATCGGCTCCTTTACCGTGATGACGCTTCTAATGAAAAATACCCTCATGGACCATCTGTCATCCGATTATGTCAGAACCGCCCTGGCCAAAGGACTTTCTTTTGAAAATGCCATCTTAAAGCATGCTCTGCAAAACAGCCTTATCCCCATTGCCACCAGTTTTGGAAACAATATTTCCATTCTTCTGACCGGGTCTTTTCTTATTGAAAAAGTGTTTAATATCAACGGCATGGGGCTCCTGGGATATGAATCCATCCTGGACCGGGACTACCCTGTAGTCATGGGAATTCTTGTGATTTCATCCCTGCTTTTTCTTCTGGGAAATATTCTTTCCGACCTCTGTGTCGCCCTTGTGGATCCCCGGGTGAGGTTTAAATAATGCTGATCAGTCCCGCCACCCGAAAAAAAATCCAGAGATTCAGGTCAGTGAAAAGAGGATATCAGTCTTTTTTGATCCTTTTATGTATGGTCATGATTTCCCTTTTTGCCGAAGTCTTTATCAATTCAAGGGCTCTTTTGGTGTATCATAACGGCAGGCTCTATTTTCCCACCTATTCAAAGATGATCAAAGGCTCTGAATTAGGGCTTGGATATGAATATGAAACCGATTACCGGGGTCTGAAACAAAAATTTCAAAACGAAAACAACCGGGATTTTGTGATCCTGCCCCTGGTTCCATATAACCCTTATGAAAACGATCTGAAAACTAATGCCTATCCGCCCTTTGCCCCTTCCTTCAAAGAGAGGCATTTTTTCGGGACTGATAATGTGGGACGGGACATTCTGGCGCGTCTCGTTTACGGGTTTAGAACGGCCATTGTGTTTTCCCTTGTCCTTTTGATCCTGAACTATACGATCGGCATCAGTCTTGGGTGTGCCATGGGATATTTCGGGGGGAAGTTTGATCTTTTTTTCCAGCGGGTCATCGAAATCTGGAACAATATCCCGTTTTTATATGTGATCATGATCATGGCCTCCGTCGTGGTTCCAAATTTTATGATCCTTTTGCTGATCATGGCGTTTTTCGGGTGGATCGGCATTACCTGGGTTATGAGAACCATGACCTATAAGGAAAAACAAAAAGAATACATACTGGCGGTCCGGTCTTTGGGGGCCTCCCATACAAGGATTATTTTCCGGCATATTATTCCCAATACCCTTTCCGTTATAGTGACCTATGCACCCTTTGCGGTTTCAGGGGGGATCGTGGCGCTGACTTCCCTGGATTATCTCGGGTTCGGGCTGCCGGCACCGACGCCGTCCTGGGGGGAACTGTTATCCCAGGGCTGGCAGAACATGGAAGCCTGGTGGATTGCAGCCTCTGTTGTGGCAGCCCTTGTCATTACCCTCATGTGCGTCACCTTTACCGGGGAAGGCATCCGGGAGGCATTTGATCCGAGACAGCATACCACCTATGAATAATGCCTTTCGTTAATACACCTTCCGGGTGGAAAAACCCTTACCAAGAACGTTGAAGGTGTTCTCCGTGATCAGGAAGGCATCCGGATCAATATTAAATACAATTTCTTCAACCCGTTTGATCTGGTAATTGTTGACCACTGTCAGGATTATTTCTTTTTTCTCTCCGGTATACCCCCCGGAACCTTTTATCAAGGTTGCTCCACGTTTTAGTTTTGCAATAATTCCATTCACTATTGCCTGCGGATTTTTGGAAATAATGAAGATCATTTTTCTCTGGTTGAACAAGGTCATGAAATATTCCAGTACTTGGGAGGTAATATAGCTCATGGCAATGGAATACAGGATCATATCGATTTCCAAGAGGCCGAAGCTGAAGAAAAACAAGGCAAAATTAAAGGAAAAATTATAGGTTCCGATGCGGATACCATATTTCTGGTTCAGGATGATGGAAATGATATCATTGCCGCCGGCAGATCCAAGGGACCGAAAGATAATCCCTGCACCGGCTCCAATGACGGTCCCTCCGGCAATGGCGGCCAGCATCATGTCTTTAACCGGCATTTTAAAGGGGATCAAATCAATGACAAGGGTCAGGATAATGGTTCCGTAAAGGCTGTAGAATAAAAACCTGCGGCTTATAAAAATCCATCCTGCAATAAATACCGGGATATTCAGGATAAAATACCAGATACCCGGGGTCAGGGATTTGGTGTAATAATAAATCAGGAGCCCTGTTCCTGCAAAGCCGCCGGTGATCATCCCATGGGGGATGACAATGGCTTTAAGGCCGATACCGATGATGACACTGCCAAGGGTGATTAAAAATAAATTCCAGGGGATTGAATAGCTTATCTTCTTAAAATTCATGGGGAACACCTCAATTTTTAAAAAGTTCCAGATAATATAAAATGGATATTAATGCAAAACTTTTTTAAAAGCGATTAAAAATAATTCTATTCCATATTCTGTTTTCCATGCTATCATTGTGTTAATATCCAACCGATCATTAAAAAAATAATTTTTAAAAAAAAGGAAAGACCATGGGTAATAAAGATTTTAGTTTTTACAGCGGCGGGCTTAAAGGCGCAGAAGAAGCATTTGGGATATGTGCTGAAAAATTCGGGATGAATGAGATCAATTTTTCTTTTGAAGGCCACTCGCTTTCCAGAAATAAGAATGTCACACTGCTCAGCGATGAGGAACTCAATAAAGGCAATATCAGCATGGAGATTGTATCGGCAAGGATGGGGAGGCGGTATGCCCAGGCTGATAAGATCCGCAAAGTATTTCAGACCATTTTCCATATGGTCAATAAAGGGTATCAGGTATTTGCCGTGGGGTTTATTCAGGCAGACGGAACAGTTAAAGGCGGGACCGGCTGGGGAGTTGAGCTTGCTAAATTTTTTAACAGACCGGTCAGTGTTTTTGATCAGGATACAAATCAGTGGTATGCATGGAAATCCAATGAATGGATCGAAGAAATTCCTTCAATTACCCATAAGACCTTTTGTGGTACAGGCACCAGACATCTTTCAGATCAGGGTAAAAAAGCCATTGAAGATCTTTTCAACCGGTCGTTTTCATAAATGCATTGTTGATTTTTTTTAGCCTCTCCATGAAAATACCATGGAGAGGCGTCTTCTTTTTCCCATGGAAACAGGGCTGTTGCAATTCTCAACGTCATGTTTTTAACTTGCAATACCGGTCTAACTTGTTGTGATTAAATAATATTTATAATTTTATTCTGCATTGCATTTCAAATTGAAACAGGATTGGCAGGTTTCAACTGAATCCGTCGTCTTCAGGCCTGTTTCCGAAAATTTTCTGTCAGGCCATGCTTGTAAATGGTTTTGGCCTCTTTGAGTCTCTTTTTATCCGGGTTGGTATGGTATATGCTAATCCATAGTTCAGAACCTTCTACAAAGACTAAAAAGGAGAGAAACATGAAGACCGGACTGTTAAGAACATTGGAAAATCTTATGGTTGCAGTAACCTTTGCTGAAAAGAATGATCATGAATATGCCATCCGGGTGATGAATCCGGAGACGGAAAGAAAAAATCAGAAATATCAAAAAAAAGACCTTAACCGTCAAAGAGAAAACAGACCCAGGATTCAATTATAATTGTCTATGAATAAAGGGCATAAAAAATGAAACAAGTCCTGCTTGCAATTGATGGTGATATCCCCACTGATTCTGTTTTTCAGTATGCTGTGGGGCTTTGCAGAAGAATCCAGGCGCAATTGAATATTCTGCAGTTTGTTAAGAAGAAAAGCCTTACCCAATGCATTTCTTCAACAAAAAAAAAGGTGGGGCAACTGGGCAAACTTCTTGAAGACTCTTTTGCAGGAGTTGCATTTGCAGAAGAAGGAGTACCCCATCTGGCAGACGAATTCCTGCCAGATGTATCGGATTCTTTAAGAGAAATGATCAAAGGCGACCATGCCGGGATATCGCTTGAAGTGATTGTAAGCAGCGGCAGTCCTGAAAAAGAATTGTCAAATTATATTGATGACCATCAGGATATCGTGTTGACGATTTTTGATCCATCCAGGGACAAACCGATCAAGGCCGGACGTTCGCGTTTGACCATCGAAGCCATAAAAAAGAAATTGAGTGTTCCCCTTGTGGTCGTGAAGGCTTCCCAAGGATGATGGAAAAGCATTCTTTTGCATATATATACCGCCAGTACCGGGCTCATATCTTTCAAATTTCTTTCAGAGCCAGGCATAGGATTTCATCCAGTTCGCCGGCCGTGATGATATGAATATCTTTTTTAAGATCTTCAGGAAGGGTTGAAAGTTCCCCTTTGTTTTTTAAAGGGAAAATGACGGTCTTGATACCGGCCATTTTTGCAGCCAGAAGTTTTTCCTTGATACCGCCCACCGGAAGAATCCTACCGCTCAAGGTCAATTCCCCGGTCATGGCAATATCTCTTCTGCAAGGTATAGCCTTGAGCAATGACAAGAGCGCAATCGCAATGGTGAGACCTGCCGATGGGCCGTCTTTGGGGATGGCCCCGGCCGGGACATGGATGTGAATATCCTGCTGATGGAAGAAATCCCGGGCAAGCCCAAAGGCCTCTGTATTGCTCCGGATATAACTCAAGGCTGCCTGGGCTGATTCTTTCATGACATCCCCGAGGGACCCTGTCAGGATAAGCCGGTTGGTACCCATCATTTTTGTTGCCTCGACAAAGATGATTTCACCCCCGGTTTCCGTCCAGGCAAGACCTGTTGAGCATCCTATCCTGTCTTTAGCGCCTGCAATTTCAAAATGATACTGGCTTGGACCCAGAAGGTCTTCCACGATTTTTTCAGTGATATCCAGAGAATCTGGAGCAATAGTGTTTTTGCCTATCTTTCGGGTAATTTTTCTGCAGATGGAAAATATTTTTCTTTCAAGTTCCCTGAGTCCTGCCTCCCGGGTATGTTCCAGGATCATCTTTCTAAGTGCTTTTTCGGTAAATTTAAGGGAAAACCGGCTCAGGCCGGAATCCTCTATTGCCGTTGGGATCAAATGTCTTTCTGCAATATGGACTTTTTCATCAACTGTATATCCGGACATGGAAATGACCTCGAACCGGTCGAGAAGGGGACGAGGGATTTGGCTGACGGTATTGGCTGTTGCAATGAACATGACTCTGGAAAGATCAAAGGGAACATCCAGATAATGATCAATGAACTGGGAGTTCTGCTGGGGGTCAAGCACTTCAAGAAGAGCTGATGCCGGGTCCCCTTTAAAATCCTGGCCGATTTTATCGATTTCATCCAGCATAAAAACCGGGTTGCTTGATTCCACGCGTCGTATTCCCTGGATGATCCTGCCGGAAAGCGCCCCGACATAAGATCGCCGATGGCCCCGGATATCGGCTTCATCCTTCATCCCTGCAAGGGATATCCGGACAAATTTACGTTCCAGGCTCCTGGCAATGGATTGCCCAAGGGAAGTTTTTCCAATTCCGGGAGGCCCGGTAAAGCAGATGACCGGGCTTTTTGAATGGATCACCCCGGTCTTTTTCGATAGAGCACTTTTGACGGTTGATCGGATTTCATCCAGTTTCAGGGGTTTGGCAATAAAATGGAAAGATCCTCTTTTAATTGCATCAACCGCTGTCATAACCGTTGCATAACCGGTTATGATAATGACTTCAGTGCCAGGGCTGTTTCTTTTAATCATATCGAGAAGCATCAGGCCATCCACCTTATCCATTTTAAGATCTGTAACAACAAGATCAAAATGCTTTTTTGTTAGTCTTTCCAAAGCATCGCTGCCGCTTGAGTCCATTTCAACTTCATAGCCTTCCTTTGAAAGGACGTGGGACAGATTCATCCGGGTCATTTTTTCATCATCCACAACCAGGATGGTATTTTTTTGGGACAGCTTCATCTGTCGCACAGCCAGATGTTCCAGAATTCTTTCCTTAATCTCGTCCAGGCCGTAATGTGCTTTGTTGAGGATGGCTTCCGCCCGGTCTATGTCCAGGTTGTCGTCGGTGAAACGGTTCCATGGAAGGGTGGTCAGATAATCAATATAATTGATACCGATGGTATATTCGGCTGAAGAAGGGCTGATTTTAAAAAGACGGTCCACTTCCTTGAGAATAATAGTTTCAACGGGTTCAGGCATGTTGATATCCAGGACAGTCTGTCTTAATTCATCAATTTCGCCGGTTTGGTCTTCCTGTTCGGATTCTTTTTTAAAGAAACGTTTCATCGGGTTTGCCTCATATTATAATTGCCGGATATCTACTCCGGGTGATTTGTGAAGTCAAGAAAAAACCAGGGGCTTTTTATAAGTCAAGAATTGATAATCCGTTGAAATTATAGCAAAAAAATTAAAATTCGTTGCAAATCGTAACATTGCATTGTCAAGTGCAATATCGTCTAACTCCCTATTGTTAAAGACAAATTTATCATATTTAGTATTAAGGTTGCATTGTGAAACAAAACTGAGGTTCAATTGAATGCCTGTTTTTTGATGAATCAAATCTGATGACCTGTGTTTCTTAGGCGTTCAGGATCTTGGTATGCATTTTGCTCAATGTTCAATATGAAACGGGAAATGCAATTATTAACGTTTAAAAAAGGAAGCATTATGGCATTTTTAAATTCATTAAAAACAAAATTACAGATATTTAATAAAAAAGTGGATGATTATCAGGAAGCCATCACTTTTTCAGAAGCCGGTATAAACACCTCCAACCAGGGAGTGCAGACCCTGACCTGTGCAGAGAACAAAGGCCGTAATATATTGGTTGCCACCCATGAGAGCAGGTTTTCTGATGATATGGTTTCCTATGCCCTTGAAATGGCCGGCCGGATGAATTACGGTATCATCGCAGTGAATGCCGCCAATATCACCCATGACCTTACCGAGTTTTTTTCAACCACCCATGATAAATTGTTTGCAGATTTCAAAGAGATTTCTGACAGGAATGTCGAAGTGTTTCGTGCCAAAGCCATTGGTCAGGGTCTTAAATTTGCCCATACCGTTCATTTTTCAAATATGGATCATGCCCTTATCGATATTGCAAAAGAATGTGGTGAAATCGAGTTTATCATTTCCGAAAACAAGGAACCGGCAAAAGCCAGGGGAGTGGTTGGAAATGAAAAACGGATTGCCCAGCGTCTATGTGTCTATTCCATGAATTAAGGAGTGATGATGAATACCCAGTTTATTTTAGGAATTGTGTTGATTATTGCGGTTTCAGTGCTTTGTTATGTTTTTAGAAATGAAAACAAAAAATAAGGAAGGAAAATTGATAATGACTATTGAATGGAGAATATTGTAAATGACACCTGAAATGATGATGACAATGATTGTCCTTGTTTTTGTTATCTGTTTATTTATTTTTGAATGGGTCAGGGTGGATGTGGTGGGGATCATGATGATGGTGCTTTTGCCCATATTAGGCCTTGTCAGCCCTAAAGAAGCTTTTTCAGGTCTTGCAGGCAATGCAGTCTGTTCCATCATTGCCGTAATTATCATTGGCGCAGGCCTTGATAAAACCGGAGTGATGAACAAGGTGGCAAAGCCCATCATGGCCCTGGCCGGCAATAGCGAAAGCAAGGTGATTCTTTTGATTGCCGGAGCCGTGGGCACCATATCCAGCATGATGCAGAATATAGGTGCAGCAGCCTTGTTTATGCCTGTGACCCAGAGAATATCCAAACGCCTGGGAATCCCTACATCAAGGGTTCTCATGCCCATGGGATTCTGTGCCATTATCGGCGGTACCATCACCCTGGTTGGGGCCAGTCCCACCATTATTCTAAATGATCTGATGGTGGTGGGCGGGCAGAAACTGGAACCCTTCGGCCTTTTTACCCAAACGCCCATCGGTATCTGCCTAACGCTGTCTGCACTTGTTTATTTTGTGGTTTTCGGCAAATTGATCCTTCCGGCCAATACCGGCCAGTTTAATAAGGGGGCTTCCGAACTTTTAATCAAGGAATACCAGGGGGTCAATAATATTATCGAACTTCATGTGCCGGAAGGAAAAGGGATTACAGGACTCCTGGATGATCTGAATATCCGGCCTAAATTCCTGGTGACGGTGATCGGCATCAGTTCTCCTTCCAACAGGACTACCAATCATGTTCCCCACAGTTATGAGTCGATTTGTCCCAATGATGATGTTGCCGTGGTCGGCAAAAGGGAAAACATCGAACAACTGGCCAGGGAATATAGCTGGATAATTAAAGATACCCTTGAAACTTTTGCAGACTCCCTGGCCAACACTAATGCTGGCATGGCCGAAGTAGTTGTTTCACCCAGATCCGAACTTATCGGCAAAACATTGAATGAAGTGGATTTTAAAGAACTTTTCGGGTTAAATCCCCTGGTTCTGTTTAAAGATAATAAAAAATATTATAGCGGGCTGACCAATATCCGGTTGAGTATGGGAGACACACTCCTGCTTCAGGGACCATGGGAAAAATTTCATATTCTGAAAAACAGGCCCCAGCCAAGGGCTCTGATTTTTGCATCCCCTCTGGAAGGAGAAATCCTTCGTCCTCAAAAAGCGGTTCTTGCCGTAGCCTGGTTTGCCGTTGCCCTGTTTCAGGTTATTTGCTTTGATACCACCTTATCCGTAGCCCTGATGTCAGGCGCTCTGGGTATGATCATCACTGGAGTTTTGACCATTGACGAGGCCTATGGGGCAGTGGACTGGATGACGGTTTTTCTATTGGCAGGCTTGATTCCCCTGGGCATTGCCTTTGAAAAAAGCGGGACAGCGGCATTCATTGCCCAGACCGTTCTTGGTTTTATCGGAACACCGTCCCCCATTCTTCTGCTTACGGTGATTGGAATCATGACCACCTTTTTCACCCTGGTGATTTCCAATGTCGGCGCTACTGTTCTTCTGGTTCCTCTGTGCATGAACATGGCCATCATGGCAGGCGGTGATCCGAGAATGGCAGCGCTGGTGGTGGGCCTTTCCGCTTCCAACAGCTTTGTTCTGCCCACCCATCAGGTCAATGCCCTTGTCATGCGGCCCGGCGGGTACAGGACAGTAGATTATGCAAAAGCAGGATCCATCATGACGATTCTTTTCCTTTTTGTGGAACTGACCATGATTTATTTCTTTTATGGAATTAAATAAGGACTGTCTTTAAAATACAAACCATTGACGGCGTTATCGGTTTACAAAGCTAATAACGCCGTCAATGCTTCCTGTGATCCCTTGAACAATAAAAAAAAAGAATTTCGAAAAATTGTACTTGTTGAGGATGGATGATTAACGATACAATACCCCCCATGAAATTTAACCTCAGACAGAAAATTTTTCTTCATTTCCTTATTTTTATGGTGGTGAACTGCGCCATATGGTTTTTCAGCTATTTCAGCAATTCAACCATCAACCAGAAATTAAATATTATTGAGAAAAAAAAAGAGCTTCTGGATACGGTGCTTGAGGCCCGGCGGTATGAAAAGAATTTCTTTTTAAGAAACAGCAAAAGCGATCTTCAACTGGCGATTTCATATATTGAAAAAACTGCAGAAAAACAAAATATCATTGAGAGTAATTTTTCAGAGCTTCTGGAAGATAAAGAATCGGTCAGAAAAAGAACTGAAATCATTCACAATTATAAAAATAACCTGGAAAAATTATATGATGCCTATTCCAATGCGGAAATAAGTGGGGAAAACTCACTTCAATCAGAGGAAATCCATTTCTTACAGGAGGCGGTAACAGAAATCGGGCGGGTACTGACAACAGATATCGAAGAAGTGGAAAGACGTGAACGGGAAAGGGTTTTAAACCTGCTCAACAGATCGAGAATCTATCTTATTACTTCACTCTTATCTCTTTTTGTATTGTCGATTCTGACAGCTTTTTTCCTTGTCAAAAATGTGAATCGCCCGTTGAAATCCATTGAAAAGAGCATACAGCAGATTGTCAGCGGAGATTTTAATAAGATTCCTAAAATAAAGACCGGTGACGAGTTTGAATCTCTTGCCGACAGCCTTAATGATATGATCGAAGAATTGGGCAGAAGGAAGGATCAGCTTGTCCAGGCGGAAAAGATGTCTTCACTCGGTACCCTGACATCGGGAGTGGCCCATGAACTCAATAACCCCTTGAATAATATTTCAACCTCCATCCAGATTATCAGGGAAGAACTGGATGATCCGGATATGGCATTTAAAAGAACTCTGCTGTTAGAGGCTGAAGAGCAGATCGACAGGGCAAGGGATATCATCAGGGCATTGCTGGAATTTTCAAGACAGAGCGATTTTCTGATTGAAAAGGTAATTTTTAAAAACCTTGTCCAGAGCACCATGCATCTAATCAGCGGGGAAATCCCTTCCAATATTGAAGTAACCATTGACGTGCCGGACACCCTCAGCGGGAAGATGGACCCCAGAAGGGTTCAGCAGGTTTTGCTGAACCTGATTATCAATGCGGTTTATGCCATGGAAAGGGGCGGAAGCTTAATACTTTCGGCGTTTAAGGATGAAGAAAAGGCTCTCTTTGTTTTTAAAGTAGCGGATACTGGTGAGGGAATTCCAAAGGAAAACCTTGTCAGAATATTTGATCCGTTTTTTACAACCCGGGAAGTCAGCAAAGGATCCGGGCTGGGCCTGTCCATCAGCCACGGTATCATTGAGCAGCATGGCGGAACGATTCATGTGGACAGTTTGGTTGGGAAAGGGACCGTTTTTACGGTCAGTCTGCCGGATTGACGGCTGAAAAGGTATTTTATGAAAAAACAGATTCTGATTATTGAAGATGAAGAAATCGCCCGCAGAAACCTTGAACATATTCTTGAGAAAGAGGGCTATAACGTCATTGCCGTGGATAGCGGCACCAAAGGACTGACCCTGGTCAAATCCAGAAGCTTTGATCTGATTATTACCGATTATAAAATGAAAAAAATAGACGGCCTCCAGGTTTTGGAGCAAAGCCGTAAACTTCAACCATATACCGAAGTGATCCTGATTACGGGATATGCAACGGTTGACAGTGCTGTCACCGCCATGAGAGAAGGGGCATACCATTATATCGCAAAACCGTATAAAATCGATGAGGTCCGGCGGATTATCCGGGAAGCACTTTTAAAAAGATCCCTTCAACTGGAAAATCTTGCTCTCAAAGATGCCATGAAAAAAGAAGTTCAACCGCCCTTCATCATCGGCAACAGCCCGGCCATGAATGAAGTTAAAAAAAGTATTACGCGGATTGCAAAAACCGATATCAGTGTTTTGATACTGGGCGAAAGCGGAACCGGCAAGGAACTGGTGGCCAAATCCATCCACAACCAGAGCAATCGGAGCGGCTATGAACTGGTGGCCTTCAATTGCGGGTCTTTTTCCGAAGAACTTATGGCCAATGAGCTGTTCGGTCATGAAAAAGAGGCGTTTACAGGAGCGGGCAAGACCAAGAAAGGGCTTTTTGAGTTTGCGGATAAGGGAACGGTTTTTTTTGATGAAATCGGTGACATGCCTCTGACCATGCAAGTCAAACTTTTAAGGGTATTACAGGAAAAAGAACTCATGAGAGTAGGGGGTACAAGCACCATTCCCGTGGATTTAAGATTCATCGCCGCCACCCACAGGGATCTCAGGCACGAGGTGGAAAAGGGAACATTCCGGCAGGACCTTTATTACAGACTGAACGTGGTGGCCATTCAACTGCCTCCGCTGACGGAACGGCATGGAGATATTCCATTGCTGGCTTATCATTTTCTTGGAAAAAAAAGCCGGGAGATGGGCAAGGATATTAAAGAAATCGATCGTGCGGCCATGGATTATCTCATTCAATACAGTTGGCCCGGCAATGTCAGGGAGCTTGAAAACGTCATTGAAAGGGCGGTTGCCATGGGAACCGGTGATGTGATCCATCCGGAATCGCTTCCGGATCATATTACCCAGCTTGCCATTGAAACTTACCGGGTAACCCCTGACGGTAAGATTCCCACCTTAAAGGAACAGGAAAAAAAATACATACAATGGGTTCTTGAAAAAACAAACTGGAACAGATCCAAAGCTGCCGATATCATGGAGATCGACCGCGTTTCGCTCTGGAGAAAAATAAAGGCGTTTGAACTGGAATAATGCTAAAATTATAAAGAATATAACAATCGGATAATATAAAGGATCTGCAAAATGAATCATACAGAAAAGAAAGCACAGGAACTGTTTACCTCCGGCTTTTTTTGTGCGGAAAGCGTTTTAAAGGCGGTTGCCTTTGAAAATGGCGTGGATTCTGCCATGCTCCCGGCCATTGCCACAGGATTTTGCGGCGGGATGAGCCGCCATGCAGAAATGTGCGGGGCCGTTACCGGCGGTATCATGGGGCTGGGTCTTATATTCGGCCGCAATACGGTTGAAAATACTACTCAAACCTGTTATGAGGCAGTCACAAAATTTTTAAAGATGTTCAAATCGCTTAATGGGTCTTTGAACTGCAAGGATCTGATTGGGTATGATTTGGGTGTTGCAGAAGAACTGGAACAATTTCGAAAGGAAAATCCAGGATATGAAAAATGCCTCCGGTTTTCAATGGATGCCGCATTCATGGTCCAGGAAATTATTGATCACAAAAATAATATCTTAAAACAGTGAGCATCCACATAAGAAAGATATCCTTTGATAGATAAAGGTATGATGAAGAAAACTATTGTATTGCTGGTATTGACTGTTCTTTTTTTGGGTGCTTCTTCCCCGCAAAATATCGTCGGAAGATGGGAGAATTCTGAAAAATTAATTGATGCACAACCCGGTGAGATCCAACTTCTTTTGAAAAAAGATGGAACCGGAGAGCTGATTCTGGATAAAGAGCGGTATTTCTGGGTGGCGGATAAATTTTTTTATAAAATCCTGGGAAATCAGATTGAAGTGGTTTTCATTTATGACGATGGCGGAAAAACAGACCCAGGGCGCCTTGATATCATCAAAATAAGTGCCCTGGAACTGGTTCTTGGTTTTAAAAAAGCCGGTTTAAAACTTGCTTTCAGGAAAATAAAATAAATATAATACTAAAATTTATATTTTAGATTGGACGAATCTAAATATTCTGTGTTATTTATTATTTAATTGAAGCGTTATCTTTAATTTCTCTTAGTCCACTCTCTGACGGAAGAATACAGGTCGTACGATGTTATAGCATTAATATTTTTAATACTATGAGGAGGGGCAACCATGAATATCCGGAAAAAAATAATGATAACATCCTTTGTCGGAATGATTTTGCTTGGAATCATTATGTTTTTTATTGCTTCGTCTTCCATAAAAAATATGGGGATGAAAGAGCTGTATGATTTGAAAGCAACCTTGATGGAAGAAAAAAAGCAGAAGCTCAGGAATATAGTTGAAATGGGGGTCAGTCAAATCGAGGGGATATTTCTATCCAAAAATTATGATGATGCAGGAAAAATGGAATTGATTTTTAAACTCATCCAGGACATGAAATATGATCAGAACAAAGGATATATATGGATCAATGACATGACACCGGCCATGGTATATCACCCGGTCAACCCGGCTTTGAACGGAAAAAATATGTCGGACTACAAAGATCCGGATGGAAAACATCTGTTTATTGAAATGGTTGAGGTTTGCAAAAAAGAGGGTGAAGGCGTAGTGAACTATAAATGGGAAAAACCGGGATTTAAAGAACCTGTTGATAAACTGTCCTATGTCAAACTCTTTAAGCCGCTGAACTGGGTCATTGGATCAGGTATTTATATTGATGATGTCAATGCGGCGATCATGGAAAAAGAAAAAATTGTCAAAGCCGGTATGGCCAGGCAGAGAAATCTTTTACTGGCTGCTATTTTTATTTCTCTCATCTTAAGTTTGGTTTTAACATACATGGTGGCCGGAAAAATATCAGGCCCGCTCCGTAATGCCTGTGGCATGGTCAAGGATATTGCGGAAGGCGAGGGGGATCTGACAGTCCGCCTCAAGATTGATTCAACGGATGAAGTGGGTGAATTGTCAAATGGATTCAATACGTTTGTCGGAAAACTCCAGGATATAATCAAAAAGATATCCAACAGTTCAAGGGATGTTGACGTGTCGTCAAGCGATCTTTCCGAAATTTCAAGATTTCTGTCTGCAGAAGTCGAAGATACTGCTAAACGTTCCATTAATGTGGCAGCCTCCACAAAACAGATGGATGCCAATATTTCCAATGTTGCTGCGGCCATGGAACAGTCTACGACCAATTTGAATCTTGTTGTGGCAGCTGCAGAAGAGATGACGTCCACTATAGAAGAGATTGCCCGTAATGTGGAAAAAGCAAAAGATATTTCCGAAGGTGCGGTTTCACAGGCTTCAAGTGCATCGGTTAAAATGAACATCCTGGAAAAAACAGCAAAGGAAATCGGTAAGGTCACAGATGCCATCAGTGATATTTCAGAACAGACCAATCTTTTGGCCCTGAATGCCACCATTGAGGCAGCAAGGGCCGGGGAAGCAGGCAAAGGGTTTGCCGTTGTTGCCAACGAGATAAAAGATCTTGCAATTCAGACAGCAAATTCAACACGGGATATTAAAAAACAGATCGACGCCATTCAATCAACAACCGCTCTGGCAGTCAGTGAAATCGACGCGATTTCAAAGGTTATCACGAATATTAATGAGATTGTTGCCTCCATTGCATCGGCAGTGGAAGAACAATCCGTCGTGACCAAGGAAATCTCCGGGAACATTGCCCAGGCAAGCCAGGGTATTGCCCTTGTAAACGAGAATATTAATCAGAGCTCAAGTGTATCCAATGAAATTGCAAAGGATATAGGCGGGGTCAGTCAGGCAACGGATAAAATTGCAGAAAGCAGCAGAAAAGTTGAGACAAGCTCCCGGCATCTGAAAGATATGGCTTCGGAACTGAAGGTGATCCTTGATGGGTTCAGGGTATGAATTCAGGGAAGACAGGTTTTGAAGGGGGTTAAGTCCTTAAAGAACCCGGATGAGTCTTAAAGCGTCAAGCCTTGGCCGGGCCGAACCCAGATGCTCTATAAGGGATGTTTCCTGAATCCGGAAGGAATTGATTTCAGCTTCACGGATATCCGGATTTATTTTCTGAAGATCCAGAAGCCTTGTGATCTCCCGGCCCAACATCTCAGCGATGTTCGTCTTTACTTTTTCCATGATGTCAATGGACAGTGTTTCTGCAATGGAAATGCTTTTCTGAATCATGGAAGGGATGATTTCCTGCCGGATGGGATCGATATCTTTAAACCAGTTTTTTTCTTCTTCGGTCATATTTTTTAAAAAATCTGTAAAATCAAATCGTTCCGTGACATTGTGTCCTTCATGGTCCACCACAAGGTGAATGGGGTCACAGGTCAGATACCGGTTCATTTCAAGGTATGGCGGAGCCATACATTCCAGGATAAATATGGTTTCAAGAAAAAGCCCCTTGACTTTGTCTTGATGAAGTCTTGCTAATGCACAGGACCCGGTATTGTTTGTGATGAAATATTCAAAGGCCTGATGGACAAAGGGGTGATCCCAGGATAAAAAATCCAGGTCATCTCTCAGTCCGGCAAGGCTTCTTTTAAAGGTCAAGATGTCGGAAAGCCTTGTGGAAGCGGGAAAGTTTTGATCAGTCACATTACTGAAGTTCAATTTAAAGACAGAATCATTAATAAAATCGGTCTCAATCCCGTAATGCGAAAAAACTTTGATCAGGATGTTTTCAAGATGCTTATCCTCCTCAAAAGTTTCAACAGCCTGGATGGTTTTTTGTGCAGGCCCTGGTTTAAAGGAATTCATCTCAAGAAGGACGTTTTTCCCCTGGGCGAGTTTTTTTTCAGTTTCCGTTCGAAAAGCCCTTGTCCCTGAGATTAATTTTTGAAGCTTTTGTTCATCTATGATTTCATCTGCCTTTGTCCGGGTAAACAATTCCTTAAGGTCAGTTTCAAATTTTTTGTAAATTAGATGAAGGCCATTTGTATTCCGTGCAAAGAGGTTTAACCCGTCCATATACCACCGGGCCAGGATTTCAAAAACACTTCCCCGGATATAGGGTACATGAATCCGGATATCGTTTTTCTGTCCGATCCTGTCAAGCCGCCCGATCCTCTGTTCCAAAAGTTCAGGATTCAAGGGCAGGTCAAACAAAAATAGGTGATGCACAAACTGGAAATTTCTTCCTTCACTGCCGATTTCCGAAGAGATCAATACCTTTGCCCCGTCTTCCCTTAAGAAAAAGGCTGCATTCCTGTCCCGTTGGAGAAGGGTCATGCTTTCATCAAACCTTGCCATCTCGATCGTGATGTGATTTGCAACGGCAGCTTCAATGGACAAGGCTTTCTGCCGTGATGAGGAAATTACAAGAATTTTTTCCTTTTGCCGGATCAGGTCGATAAGATAAAGGATTCTCGGGTCTTGGCTAAATTCATAACAGCTTTGATTTTCAGGATCAAAAAATTCCTCATTAACGGATCTGATTTTGGAAGGCTCGGCATCAAGCGCCTTTACATGAGGTACTCGCATGGGAAACCCTTGGATGACATTCCTCTGGTTTCTGAATATCACCCGGCCCGGTCCATAGGAATCCAGAAAGGCATCAATGTTTTCCCCTTTTTCCAAAAGGATTTTGGCGGTTTCAATGGTTTTTTCATAAAGAGCTGTTTTTTCAAGATAGGCAGCAAAATCAAAATACCGCCGGGGGTCCAGGAGGTTTAAATGAAGAAAATGGTTTTTTATTCCCATCTGTTCCGGTGTGGCCGTCAACAACATCAATCCGGGTGCGGCTTTGGAAAGCTGACGGATAAAAGCATGGGTTTTTTCGTTATCTGCAATATGATGGGCTTCATCTACCACCACCATATCCCACCCTGATTCCATAATTTTTGAATGCCACCGGATCGTATCGAGAAAATTAAAACCGACAATGGCCAATTGGTGTTCGAGAAAAGGGTTGAGGCCTTTCCCCCTGCGGTCAAGATTTCTGCAATAGGCCTCGTTAAGGATCATAAAGGACAGGCTGAACCTTTTGTATAATTCAATAAACCATTGATGGGTCAAGGATTCCGGAACAATAATGAGGACTCTCTGGATTCTGTGGCTGATGACAAGCTTATGAAGAATAAGGCAGGCCTCGATGGTTTTGCCAAGACCGGTTTCATCGGAAAGCAGCACCCTTGGCACATGCCGGGAGGCAACTGCATCGGCAATGAAAAACTGGTGGGGGATGAGTTCTATTTTGCCCCCGAGAAACCCTTTTACCGGAGATGCATCATAAAGCGCCTTTGATTTAAGCAATTTCCGGCGTAGATCAAAGGCCTGGTTTGATTCTGTGATCCCTGCAAAAAGCCGGTCCTGAGGCATGGAAAACGAGATGGTGTCTGAGAGGTCATTTTCACAAACCACCTCATTTCCCCCGGAATAATACATTAAGCCGTCTGATTCTGTTACGGTTGCAATTATCATTTTTTTACCGGCTTTTGACTGAATCTCATCACCGGGTTTAAAGATGATCCGTTTCAGGGGGGCGGAGGAAAGGGAATACCTCCTTTCACATCCACATGATTCAAACCGTACGACCATGGTTTTCGGTTCGATACAGGCCAGCAGCCCAAGCCCGAGTTCCGGTTCTGCTTCGCTGATCCATCTTTGCCCCGCAACCGGTCTCATGGTTACTGATTTTATCTGTCCTTCAGGGCCGAATCAATAACCATACGTGAAAATGGCCTGGATATCTTGTTCGGGCTGCCGGAGAGAGAATTGCCTTTAAGTTTGTGGGCGCTGCCGCTGAAAGTGGCGGTTTCCTGATTGCCAAACCGGATCTGATAACTGGGTCTGACTCCTTTGCCGGTAATATCAAAGCAGACACTGGCGTTTAAATCCTTTTGCATATTAGCGGATACTTTTTTCAAAAACGAAGGTGAAAGTTGTTTGATACGGTCTTCATTCCATTCAACAGGGATAACTTCATTTTTACCGGCACCTGAAGCAGGAATCTTTTTGACCTTTATTTTATTGATAAGGGATATTAGATGTTTGATTTTCAATCCCAGGTTTTTTACCGACCGCTGCTGGATTTCATCATCGGCCAGCGGGATGAGCAGGTCAAGCTGTGCTTGGGCTTTCTGACAGCATTCCCGTGAAGCGTCCACGGCATTCTGTTCAATTAATAAACTCAGGTTTTCGCATAATCGGTTTATTGCATGCCGGGACTCTCTAAATTTGTCAGGTTCCATCTCTCCTCCTGTTATACTTGTTGATACAGTCTTTAATCGTCTAGCAGGCGAGAAATTTTTAAGTTTCAGATTTTGTCCTGCATGTCATGAGACTTATGAGATGATGGTACACTTCCCGGACATGGAATACAAGTCTTTTAAAAACTTGATCTGAATCAAGGTAATCTCCTTTCTCAAGTCCTATAATCATGAAAAATAATGCGGAGATTAATGGGATGGTATTTCTAAACCGGTTCAGCAAGTACACAAAATCTCAAATCATCAGAAGATGGGTACAGTTGTTATTCCTTGCCGTCATCTGTTTTATCGGGTTCATGTTTATCCGGTTTGCAGGCAGTCTTGAAAACGGGATACTGCCAAAGGTTGAGCGACCGGCAGGGGTTGAGGCATTTTTGCCGATCAGCGCTCTTGTCAGTCTTAAATATTTTGTTTTGACTGGCATCGTCAACGATGTCCATCCTTCAGCCCTGGTAATTTTTCTGATTATTTGTGCCACAACAGTGTTTGTCAGAAAGGGATTTTGCGCCTATATCTGCCCCTTTGGCCTGTTGTCGGAATATCTTTATTTTCTTCATTGTAAGATATTCAAGAATGAAATCAGGCTTCCGGCTTTATTCGACGCTATCTTACGCTCCATAAAATATGGTCTTGCAGGTGTTTTCATTTATTTAATTTTTTTTCGCATGCCTGTCCCGGTTATTGAAGAGTTTATACACAGCCCCTACCATATCCTTGCAGATATCAACATGTATCGGTTTTTTACCGATATATCTCCAACAGCCTTATCCGTCATTTCCGGTATCGGTTTAATGTCGGTTCTGATCAGAAATTTCTGGTGCCGTTATCTATGTCCCTATGGTGCATTGCTTGGCATTTTAAGTGTTATCAGTCTTGGCAGGATTCAATTGAACCGGTCCTGCTGCAAAGACTGTGGAAAATGTGAAAAAGTCTGTCCCGGACAGATTCATATCCGGCAGGGACAGGCTGCCTTTTCTTTTGAGTGTAGTGCCTGCCTACAATGTGTTCATGCCTGTCCTGAAAAAGGGGCACTTAAATATTTTTTTCCTGTTAAACGGTCTTCTATCGGGAGTATGGGGATCGCACTGATCTTTCTGGCTATGTTTACCACCGGTATCACCTTTGCAAAATTAACCGATCATTGGAAAAGCAGGATTTCAAATGAAATTTATTTTTATCACATGATGACTGAAGGCATGTTAAAAAAAACATACAGATAAAAAAAATAAAACAAGGTTCTGAACGAATTTCAGCCTTTTGCCAAGGTTAAAAGAAAATCAGCCAGAACGTCCACATCAGATCTTTGAAAAACAGGAAGATTGATTTTGCCAATTGAATCTTCCGACACGACGGCTCTCATGTTATGAAGTCCGGTAAATAACGGAGGCCTTCCAATGGCTTCCCTGAAAACTTCTATTTTTTGAAACGGGCCGCTGATCCATCCTTCGATCAAGACAAGATCCACTTTTGAATAATAGGTTTCAATGATCATTTCAGGAGAGGTATCCGGGGTTCTCGGCAGATAGATGACGTTCATTTCTTCCGTTACGACCGTTACAGGAGCCGCGCCTGCCGTCCTGTGCCGGAATGAATCCTTGCCCGGCTTGTCCAGTTCGTGGACATGGGCGCTGTGTTTCAGTGTGCCGACAATGATATTTTTTTTGACAAAGTTTTTCACAAGGTCAACAATCAATGTGGTCTTTCCACAACCAGCATGCCCGACAATATGGATGGGTGTCATTTTTAATGTCCTTATATAAGGGTTAATGATTCAATTTAAATGGTGTACAATGATTTGAGAAATATTTCAAATCAGGGTTAAAATAATAAAGGGGTTTGAACGACTTATAAAAATTATAACAGGAGATACTATGCCGATATTCAGTTTTCTGGCGTTTCCAAAAACAGACATGAAGGACAGGCTCATTGCCGATCTTTCAGCCATGGCTTATTGTGAAATAAAACCGTCCGGAAACAAGGATGTCCTGATCCTTCTGACAGATACCCCGGATGAAGAAGCCAATAAAAACCTGATCGATGCCATAAAGGCGCTCAACTCTTTGCAATCATTGAGCATGGCTTTTGGGCATACGGATTAACAAAATATTTTATACTATCGATAAAAGGAGAGGCATATGACATTCACAAGACGAGATTTCATCAAGAACATGGCTTTGAAAAGTGCTGCAGTGGCTGCTGCAACCATGTTTCCCGGCATTAGTTTTTCCGGCTGGAACCCGGCTGATCTTTCAGCCGATTCCATTGTCTGGAGCAAGACACCCTGTCGCTTCTGCGGGACTGGCTGCGGGCTTCTTGTGGGTGTATCAGGAGAAAAAGCCGTTGCCGTTAAGGGTGATCCCAATTCATCCGTTAACAAAGGTCTTTGCTGTGTCAAAGGATATCATTCCATACAGATTCTGTATGGTAAGGACAGGTTTGTCACAGCCTATGTCAGAAAAGACGGAAATCTTGTCCCCACACCCATTCAAGAGGCCCTGGATCTGGTTGCAGCCCGGATGAAATCATCCATTGAAAAAAACGGAAAGAATTCCGTTGCCATCTATGGATCAGGGCAATGGTCAATTCCGGACGGTTATACAGCCTCGAAATTTTTTAAGGGATGCATCGGCACCAATAATGTGGAAGCTAATGCAAGACTCTGTATGGCCAGCGCCGTTACCGGGTGTCTGACCACTTTCGGCCTGGATGAACCCATGGGTTGCTATGAAGATATTGATAATGCTGATGTTTTTGTCACCTGGGGGAACAACATGGCGGAAATGCACCCTGTGCTGTTCTCAAGAATGCTGGCCAATAAAAAATCAAAAACCCATGTCCAAATCATTGATCTTACCACCCGGTTTACCCGGTCAAGCCAGGCTGCAGACAAATCCATCCTATTTAATCCCCAGTCTGATCTGGCCATTGCAAATGCCATTTGTTATGAGATTATTAAAAATAATGAGGTAAACCAGGAATTTATATCCAGCCATGTTTCCTTTCATAAAGGAAAAACCAATATCGGATATGGAACCGAGGATCATTTCGCCTTTTCCGACACGGCAGAATCCGTTGATTTTGAAGCCTATAAGACATTCCTTAAGGATTATACTCCTGAAGCGGCTGAGAAGATTTCAGGCGTCCCGGCTGCAGATATCAAATACCTTGCGTCACTGTATGGCGATCCGGATAAAAAAGTGACTTCATTCTGGACCATGGGCATGAACCAGCACACCCGGGGGACCTGGATTAATAACCTGGTTTATAATATTCATCTTCTGACCGGCAAAATTTGTGAACCAGGCAACAGTCCTTTTTCCCTAACAGGCCAGCCCAGCGCATGCGGCACGGTCAGGGAAGTCGGAACAATGACCCATAAACTGCCCCATGGCGTAGTAACCGAGGAGGCTGACCGGAAAATGGCGGCAAAAATCTGGGATGTTCCTGAATCCAATATCGACCCCAAACCCACCTATCATACCGTAGAAATGTTTCGTGCCCTGGATCGGGGAGAGATTACCTTTATGTGGATACAGGTAACCAATCCCATGGTCACCATGCCCAATCTGAGGCGTTACCGGGATGGCGCCAAAAAAGAAGGTCGGTTTATCGTGGTATCTGAAATTTATCCAACCCCTACCTCAGATGTGGCTGATGTCATCCTGCCTTCAGCTCTCTGGGTGGAAAGAGAAGGCTTTTTCGGTAATTCCGAACGAAGAACCCAGCACAATGCACAACTGGTACCTAAACCTGGTGAGGCCATGTGCAACACCTGGCAGTTGATTCAGGTCGCAAGACGCATGGGGTTTGAAAAACAGTTTCCCTGGACTCAGGAAACCTATATCGAGGATATCTGGAATGAATATATCCGGTTTCATGACAGTCCCAAACATCGCATGGCTCCTTACAAGCTTTTAAAAGAAAGGTCCGGGGTACAATGGCCTTTTGTGGACGGCAAAGAAACAAGGTGGCGGTATAATGGCAAATATGACCCGGCCTGCGGCAGCAATACCTTTGATTTTTACGGTAAACCGGATCACAGGGCATGGATCTGGCTGCGCCCGTACGAGCCGGCTGCTGAATCACCGGACAAGGAATATCCTTTCTGGCTGAATACCGGCAGGGTCCTGGAACACTGGCACACAGGGTCCATGACAAGGCGAATCCCCATCCTGCATAAAGCCGTTCCAGAATCCTATGTAGAGATTCACCCTGAAGATGCAAAGCTTCTGGGTGTTGTAAACGAAAGCAAAGTGAACATAATCTCAAAAAGAGGCTCTGTGGTCATGAAAGCCTGCATCAACGGCAGGGGAAATCCCCCCAGGGGCATGGTATTTGTACCCTTCTTTGATGAGAACTACCTGATCAACGAAGTTACCCTGGATGCATTCTGCCCCATATCCAAACAACCGGATTATAAAAAATGTGCCGTAAGATTGGAGAAAGCCTGATGGGAAAAGAAAATCAAAGAACAGGAAAATTTTTATTTATGTTTGCAGTGACAATCACCATAGTTTTATCGGTCATCATTTTTCAGGCGTTTTCCGTGAATACAAAAGAAATGCTTGCAAAAGTCAACAATACACCGGTTTTTGATTTTGATCACAATGCAAAACAATTTTTTGAAACATACAATGAAACTACAGCCGCCTATATGAATGGAAACTCAACTGATCGAACCCTGGAATACTATTATTCTCTGCGCCAGTATCCCGGATCTCCTCCCTATATTCCCCATGATCTGGCAGATAAAAAGGGCTATGAATATCAATGCCTGTCCTGTCATGAGCGCGGGGGATTTGTTGAAGCCATGAACCGCTTTACCCCGGTCACCCCTCATCCCCAGTATGTATCTTGCAGGCAATGCCATATGAAAAAGGTGACTGAAACTCTTTTCAAGGAAAATGGCCATGTCAGCGTTCAAACGCCAAAACTGGGAAGATCGGCCTTGCCCGGATCGCCTCCGCCGATTGTGCACTCCCTTCAAATGAGGGAAAACTGTATTGCCTGCCATGTGGGACCTGGAACCGTTGTCCCCATAAGGGTGGAACATCCCATGAGGGGCAATTGCAGGCAGTGTCATGTGCCAGAGGAAACCAAAACACTCTTTACCAGAAATCCCATGTGATGGGTCAAAAAAGGAGTGGTATGAGCAAACCAGAGATTAATAAATGTCTGTATCCTATATTCCTGTCATGTATAATTCTTGGGCTTTTTATCTTTTCCTTTTTATCAACCGCTTTTTCAAACCAGGAAGGAGTGACAAAGCAGTATAAAAAAGCCGTTCAAAAGATGGACAGGGCAGGGCAGGTAAATGCAGAAACGCAGGTTCCCAAAAATATTGTCAGAGTATTGGATGAGGATCAGGGTGGCCATTTTTTTACCGAAGCACGCAAAAGTGAAATCAAACGGTTCAGATGCAGTTCCTGCCATAACGATAAAATGGTCTCTATTCAAGGCGCAGCCGATCTTTCCCATGCAGATATCAAGGTTGTGCATGGAGGAAAAGAAAAACCGCTTTCCTGCAATACCTGTCACAGCACTGAAGACCGGGATTTTCTGACAACCGGCAAGGACACAAGGATTGATCCTGATCATGTGTATCAGATGTGCGGACAGTGTCATTTCCGCCAGAAAAAAGACTGGATCGGAGGAGCTCACGGAAAACGCATCATCTTCTGGTCAGGTGAAAGAGTGGTCATGAACTGTACCTCCTGTCATAATCCTCATTCCCCGAGGTTTGCAGAACGATGGCCGAAAACTTATTCTGTTCCGCTTAAATAGATAGGAAAATTTCATGGATTCTAAAAAAAAGAACACTATCAGCCGAAGGGCCTTTCTTACAGGGGCTGTATCTGCCGCTGTCACTGGCGGGGCATTAGTCACAACAGGTTGTAAAGGGAAAAATCTTTTAGAGAGTTCCGAAGCCTTTGCCCTTGAATTTCAGGAATATTTCAAAAAACATTACCGGCTTATGAATGAAATGGAAAGAGAGAAAACCGTATCACGGCTGGAAAGGCTTTCAAAACAAAAACAGGGTATCACAGTGGACATTGATACCACAGGACCTTTGGAAAATGTTCTTTACGGTTATGCATTTAATGTCACCCGGTGTGAAGGATATATGGAGTGTGTGGCCGCCTGTGTCAGGGAAAACAACCTGGATCGAAGGTCCAATATGCAATATATCCGGATTTTTGAAATGGAACACGGGCAGATGTCGCCGGATCAGGGAGATGGCAAATATTTCCATATGGTGCCAAGAGAAGGACATTTTTATATGGGGGTCCAGTGTTTTCACTGTGATAACCCGCCCTGTGTAAAAGCATGCCCTACCAAGGCAACATGGCGGGAACCAGACGGCATCGTGGTTGTGGATTATGACTGGTGTATCGGATGCCGGTACTGCATGGCAGCCTGTCCATATTATGGCCGGCGCTTTAACTGGAACCAGCCTGAAATCCCAAAGGAAGAGATTACAAAAAAACAGCATTACCTGGGCAATCGAAAGCGGGTCAGGGGGATGATGGAAAAATGTACGTTCTGCATCCAGCGAAGCCGGAAAGGCAAGCTTACTGCATGTGTTGAGGCCTGCCCAACCGGTGCCAGGGTTTTTGGAAACCTTCTGGATCCGGACAGCGAAATCCGGTTTGTGCTGGAAAATAAAAAGGTCTATCGGCTGAAGGAAGATCTGGGCACTGATCCCAAGTTCTGGTATTTTATAGATTAATCAGTCCTTAAGGATATATCATATGAAAAATGACAAGGCTTCAAAAGGTTTGGTTTCATTTGTCAGGGATGTGGTGTTATGGAATCTGTCCGGTTCCTTTTTATACCGTATTTATATGGGCATTCTCATCTGCCTCATGCTGACAGGGGTTTACGGCTATCTTGTCCAGTTCAGAACAGGACTTGCCGCCACCCATATGTCCGATATCGTGTCCTGGGGGTTTTATATTTCCAATTTTACTTTTCTGGTTGGGGTTGCGGCTGCCGCAGTCATGCTGATCCTGCCCTCCTATGTGTTTAATGACAAGGATCTGCATAAAGTGGTGATTATCGGCGAAGTTGTGGCGGTCGGGGCTCTGGTCATGTGCATGGCCTTTGTTTTTGTCGACCTGGGCAGGCCTCTCCAGTTCTGGCACCTGATCCCAGGCATTGGACAGCTTAATTTTCCTTCATCACTTTTGTCCTGGGATATTCTTGTGTTAAACGGCTATCTTGCTCTCAATGCCCTTGTTCCGGCCTATATCGTTTATTGCCATTACCTTTCGAAAGAACCAGTGGGTAAATATTATAAGCCTTTTGTGTTTATCTCCATCGGCTGGGCCGTTGCCATTCATATGGTAACCGCATTTCTCTACCAGGGGCTTCCGGCAAGACCTTTTTGGAATAATCCGCTCATGGGCCCAAGATTTCTGGCGTCCGCCTTTGCAGCAGGCCCTGCCATTATTTCCCTCGTACTCCACATAGTGAATACGGCCACAGATTACAAAATTGCCAATACCATTTTTAACAAGCTTCGGATCATCATCCTATCTGCTGCCGTGATCAATCTTCTCATGCTGTTTTCAGAAATTTTCAAGGAATTTTATTTTCCCACCCATCACAGCCAATCAGCAGTTTATCTGTTTTTCGGTCTTGAAGGCCATGATTCCCTTGTGCCCTGGATCTGGACCGCCATATCCATCAATGTAACCGGGACATTAATCCTGGCATTCAATCCGGTCCGGGAGAGGCCAATTTTTCTTATGCCTGCCCTTGTCCTGCTGATTGCAGGAATTTGGATAGAAAAAGGCATCGGCTTGATTGTACCGGGTCTGGTGCCTTCTCCCATGGGTGAAATTGTCAGTTATTCCCCCAGCAGTGTCGAGATGTTTATTACTGCCGGGGTAGTCGGTCTCGGGATATTCGTTATGACCATCCTCTTAAAGCCTGCCCTGATAATTGAAAAGCGATATGAGGAAAACCGAACCGGTTTCTGCCAGAGTGTTCATGTAAAAAATGAATGATATCTAACTCCTGAACTCAGGATGCAATAGAGCCGCTTCAGGTGAAACCTGTGCCGGCTGTGCAGGTATAACAGTGATTGCCAACGGCAATGGGGTCTTTATCAAAGGAAGAAACCCTGATCTGAGAAATATGGGTTTTTTCAAATGCCTTATAGACTCCTGCAGCAAGATTAAAATCGCAGTCAAACAGATACCCGTCAAAAGACACAGATATCTGGTTCCGGCACATGAGGCCGGGAAGGGTGCATGGATTGAAACTTTTATACAAAAGAGTAAGATAATCGTCATAATTACCTGACTGCTGAAGCCAGGCTTCAAACCGGCCCAGCGGAACATTTGCAAAAGTATAGGCATTATTGAAATTAATTCCCCATTTTTTTTTCAGGATTTCCCGGTACCTTTTTTCCAATGCTTTCTGGGAAGAAGGAAGAAAGGCACCGGACGGGTTTGAAACAAGGTTGAGCAGAAAACCGGTGCCATCCATGCCATAGCCCTGACGGTTCAACAGCATGAGGGCCTCAATACTTTTCTCGAAAACGCCGATTCCTCTCTGCGAATCAGTCTGGGCAGGATTCAGGGAAGGGAAGGAGGATACAAGGATGACTCTGTTTTTTTTCAGTACAGGAATCAGTTGGTCATGGGAATAATCCAGAAGCGCGCTGAGATTGGAGCGGAGCATGACCTGATCTGCAACAGAAGATATGGTTTCAATGAGATAGGGCAGATCAGGATTCATTTCAGGCGCACCACCGGTGATATCCACGGCTTTAAACTTGCATCGCTGAGCAAAATCAATCACCTCGTCCATGGTATTACGGTTCATGATATCCCTTTTGTGCGGACCGGCGGAAAGATGACAGTGTTTACATGCCTGGTTGCATAACCGGCCCAGGTTAATCTGGAGAATCTCGGCAGGTTTTCTCTTAAGGACAAGTCCATGCTGCTTAAGGGTTTCAAAAAAACTTGGAAAAGAATCAGCCATCAGAATCGCTTTCTATATGGAGAGTTTTTCTGCAACATTTCTCATCTGCACCCCGTGAACCAGTGAGGCGCCACCCCGGATTGCCGTTACCACATGAAGGGCTTCCGTCATTTCGGCAAGATTGGACCCTTTTTCCAGACAGGCCTTTGTATAGGCATCAATGCAGTACGGGCATTGAATAGTATGAGCTACGGCAAGAGCGATAAGGGATTTTTCCCTTTCGGAAAGCTCTCCTTCCAAAAAAACAGCACCATAATATTCAAAAAATTTTTTAGCCAGCTCGGGCACATCTTTGCCGATATTGTTAAATTTCAGCAAATCTGCAGGATTGTAATAGGTTTCCATGTTTCCGGCTCCTTTGGTAATTGGTTTTGATATGTTTAAAATTTATCGGATTTCTTTACATGGATCAATTCATTTATTCGGAATCAAGAAAAATGCCCTGGGTGAATATCCGGGCAAAGGTCTGGGCCAGTTCCTGGGTGGACAGGTCGCCTGAAGGGTTAAACCAGCGATAGGCCCAACTGACCATTCCGAAAAAGGCAAAAGCGCAGACTTTGGGGTTAAAATCATGCATCTGGCCGCTGTTTTTCAAGGCTTCGAAAACCATTGTCAATTCAGCCAGGTATTCTTTCTGTTTTGTTTTTAAAGCTTCTTTATGAATGGGCTCTAGACAGTTTTGTTCATGAACCAGAAGTTTCATCTTATCAAAATTAATGGCGTTCAGTGTATGGACATGGAGGATTTCAATCAGTTGTTCTTTAAGATTTGAATCGCTTTTTTCAATGCCCCGGATCAGTTTTAACCCTGTAGTCATGGTGTCTTCCAGGATCTGATAAAGAAGATCTTCTTTGCTGTCAAAATAATAATATATGGAAGCCGCACTGATTTGGCCTTCCTGAGCGATGCCACGTATCGTTGTCCTCTCAAATCCGTTTTTTGCAAATACTTTGGCTGCTATCTCACGGATACGATCCCGCCTTAACTCTTTTTCCAAGTTAAACCCCTGTGTAAAAAAATAATATATCAAAAATAAGAGACCACAATCGGCTGCAATATGCAAGAAAAAGAACATTCCTTTCCGATCTGCAGTTTTATAAGGGTTTGATCAAGAAAATATCCGGTTGACAGCATTTAAAATTTTTGATTGTATGATCTGAACAATTGTTCAAACCAAATGTTCATTTTTTTTGATCTCAGTTGTAAGATTTTTATAGAAGACAGATGAGAAAAAACAAAGACAGGAATAACAAATGTCTAGACAAAAAATTCATGCACAGGTTATCAGAATCGGCAATCCCCCTTTTTGCCTGAAATCATACCGGCAATGCCGGGGTTGTTTCGGATGGCGCAATATGATCCGGGCTGCCCGGTCGAAGGCAGCCTGGCAGGATCGCCCGATTAAATGCCTGCTAACCGGGCTGACGTTAAAAATTGGAGGCATTCCGGAAGACACAGATCTGATAACCGGTGGGAACACAGACGCTATCCAATTGAAATCAAGGGGTTTTCACAAGCCTGGAACCATTGAAGAGACCATTGATCTTTTGGTGAAATACCAGAGGGATGCTTGTCTTATTGCAGGCGGGACAGATATCCTGCCCCGGCACCAGGGAGATGGTAACAGGTTAACGGCAGGACATCTGATTGACATTTCAGGATTAGGGCTTGATTATATTCAAAATACAGATGCCGGAATCCATATCGGGGCGGCAACAAGAATCAATGACCTTATCTCTTCTCCTGTTTTTTCTTCAGAACCCTATGGTGTCCTGGCAGAAGCTGCCCGGGTCCATTCCACTCATACCATCAGAAACAGAGCCACCATTGGCGGAAATCTCTGCAATGCCTCTCCGTGTGCAGACCTTGCCCTGCCTTTGCTGGCCTTGGACGCATATCTTGTGATCCTAGGGCCCAATGGTAAGCACTTGATTGACTTGGAATCCTTTTTTCAAGGCCCTAACTGTACGATTCTGGAACCTGACCAGATGATGCAGGAAATTTTGATTCCCTTTACAAATCATTTGGCTTTATCCGGGTTTTTAAAACTCGGGCGACACCAGACCAAAATCGATACGGCAATTGTCAATGTTGCAACACGCCTTTCATTTAAAGAGAATGACTGCATTGATGCACGGATTGTCATAGGGTCGGCAGGCCCCATGGTGTTCAGGGCAAAAAAAGCCGAAGCCCTGATCAAAACAGGGATATTGGATGATGATGCGATTAACCTTGCCGCCGGGACTGCAATGCAGGAAGCCTCTCCCCTGGATGATATCAGGGCATCTGCAGCCTATAGAAAAGAAATGGTAGCCGAGCTGGTCAAAGAATCTCTTAAAATCATCATGAAAAGGAGCCTGTCGTGAAAACCATACGGATAAACATCAATGGGGAATGGAAAAAACTTAAAGTAAACCCCCAGGACCGGTTAATCGATACCTTAAGGGGCCAGCTTGGCCTGACCGGCACCAAGGAAGGCTGCGGTGAAGGCGAATGCGGGGCCTGCACCATCAATTTAAACGGAAAGGCGGTTCTTGCCTGTCTTATATTATCAGTCCAGACTGATGAAAGCCGTATTCTGACCATTGAGGGCCTTCAAAAAGGTCTTGAGCTTCACCCGCTTCAAACTG
This sequence comes from Desulfobacterales bacterium RIFOXYA12_FULL_46_15, assembly GCA_001799395.1. GTDB lineage: Bacteria > Desulfobacterota > Desulfobacteria > Desulfobacterales > Desulfobacteraceae > Desulfobacula. The sequence continues at coordinate 60,717 of MGTJ01000233.1, forward strand.
CATTTTTAAACGAATCTGCGGTTCAATGCGGCTTTTGCACGCCAGGGATGATCATGGCCGCTCATGCATTCATCCGGGAAAATCCTGAGCCTGACATGCAAATGGTCAAGGAATGCCTTGCCAATAATCTTTGCAGGTGCACGGGGTATGAAAAACCTGTAAAAGCGGTCCTCGCTGCAGCCTGTTCAATGAGGGAAACCAATCATGACTGAAGCATATACCAGTGTGGGAAAATCTTTTCAAAGAATAGACGGTGTGGATAAGGTTACTGGGTCGGCAAAATTTGCGACAGATCTATCATTTGCTAATATGCTGCATGCACGGTTGCTTCGCAGCCCTCACGCCCATGCCGTTGTCAGGCACATTGATACGTCGGATGCTGAAAAATTAAACGGAGTCAAGGCATTTGCAACGATTTTTGAAGTTCCCAAAGTGATTCAATACTGGTTCTTTCTGAGAAACGAAAAAAAGAAACAGCAGATGTTTCTATGCGACAATATTGTCCGTTTTATTGGTGATCCGATTCTTGCCATCGCTGCCACGGATCAGGAAATATTGGAGAACGCCCTTGCCCTTGTAAAAGTGGAATATGAACCCCTTAAAGCCATTCATGATCCTCTGGATGCCTTGAAGGAAACCGGGGTAACCATCCACAAACAGGGGAATATCGCTTTTAAGGTGAAAAAAGAATTCGGCAATATAAATGCCGGATTTGAGACTGCCGATGTAATTGTTGAGAATACCTATCACACTTCAAAGCAGAAACATGCAAGTATAGAGCCCATTGGCACCTGTGTGGCCGATTTTCAATCCAACGGCAGGCTGACTCTGTATTCTTCCACCCAACTGCCGCACTGGAGTCAACATTATCTTGCAGAAATACACGGCCTCTCCCTGAACGCCGTCAGGGTGATAAAACCGTACACAGGAGGTGCTTTCGGCGGCAGATGCGGCCTCATCCACGGCCTGGAAGCCATGTGCAGTGTTCTTTCCCGCAAAACCTTAAGACCAGTTAAGATGTCATTTTCCAGGACGGAAGATTTTTCTGCCACGGAGAGCCGTCATCCCATGACTATCCGTATGAAAACCGGAGCAACAAAAGAGGGTATCCTGGTGGCCAATGAAGTAGATATCCTTTCTGATACAGGGGCTTATGGTACTCACTACATCGGCGTGATAGCAGATTGCCTGTCAACAGGGGTAGGCTTGTATAAAATCCCCCATTACAGTTTTCAAGGCACGGTTGTATACACAAACAAATCCATGAGTGGTGCGCTTCGGGGATATGGAAACCCACAGATGAATTTTGCCCAGGAATCACAAATGGATATCATTGCTCAAAAAATCAATCTGGACCCAATGGAATTCAGGCTCAAAAATTACCGCCCGGCAGGTGAAATGGACCCTGTATTAAACGGGATGATCCTGAGCAACGGGCTTGAAGAATGCCTTAAAAAAGGGGCAGCCTCTTCAGGATGGAAAGAAAAAAGAGTCCGGCCTCCCGGTCACGGCCCCCTGAAAAAGGGTATCGGTCTTTCCATCATGCTTCACGGTACAGGCGCTGCAAGGGCCTTGCCTGATCCAGGTTCTGCAACCATTATGATCCATTCGGACGGTACGGCATGCCTTATGACAGCGGCTGCCGACGAAGGGCAGGGGAGCCGAACCGTGCTGGCCCAGGTTGCATCCCAGATCCTTGGTATTGATTTTAAAGACATCCGGGTTTCAGACACAGATACGGATATCACCCCCCTTGACTGTGGCACCCACGGCAGCCGACAGGCCTATTGCGGCGGTCTGGCAGTCCGGGATGCAGCCGTTCAGGCCCGGGAAAAGATTCTGGTCCATGCCGGGAATATTCTTAAAACAAAAAGCAATCAGCTTAGGATTGAAAGCGGGATCATCTTTGATGCATTCAACCTGGACAACAAAATATCCATGAAAGACCTGATGCAGAAAATTCAAATCCAGGATATGGGAATATGCGCCCAGATTATTGGTTCAGCCAGCGGTATCGCTCCAGCCATGCCCGGGTATTACGGTGCGGTTTTTGCAGAAGTGGAGGTCAATATCAGAACCGGTGAAGTAAAAGTCTTAAGATTGACCAGTGCCTATGATGTCGGCAAAGCCATAAACCCTGAGCTGGTAAGAGGGCAGATTGTCGGCGGAGGGGTCATGGGGATTGGGTTTGCCCTGACCGAAGGGCTTCTGCTTGATAAGGGTCACATCGTTAATCCGGGGTTTTCAGACTACCGCCTGCTGAGAGCCTGTGATGTGCCTCCCGTGATACCGATTATAGTGGAATCAAATGAACCCACAGGCCCGTTCGGCGCCAAAGGAATAGGGGAGGGTGCAATGGTCAATGTCGCCTCTGCCGTTGCCAACGCAATATATCATGCGGTAGGGGTAAGGCTGACCGATTTGTGCATGACCTCTGAAAAAATACTTGGAGAATTACAAAAACACTGATAGATCAGGGAAATGATAAAGACACGTATCGCATTTGAACTTGAAGTTTTATTTAAATATGATTTTTTTTCAGATTTGGATTATTTTTCAGCAAAATCCATGGCTGCTGCCTTTAATGAAAAAGATCCTGTTGTAATTGCCTCCAGCGCCCTTATTTCCAGATCATTGTTTGAGGGACATATTTGTCTTGAAATTTTTTCCCTGGCAGGCCTGCAAAAGCCTTTGAGCGATGACGGCCGTATCGGTTTTGAATACCCTAAAGCCGATGCCTGGATAAACTCACTAAAAAATTCTTCAATGGTTTCAAATGATTGTCACACCCCCCTGGTTCTGGATTCAGGCTCTAAACTGTATTTTGCAAGATATTTTGATTTTCAAAATCGTTTGGTAGACAATATTGCCCAACGGGTTTCTTTCCCTGTTCCCTTGAGGGAAAAACCTCTGATAAATGAAATCCTTGAGGAATTTTTCCCATATGAGGATGAACATTGCCGGCCCCAGAAAATAGCAGTGGAAAATGCCCTGTTAAAACCATTCACGATTATTTCAGGAGGGCCTGGCACTGGAAAGACTTTTGTCATCAGTATTATCAGAAAAGCATTATCCCTATATGCAAAGAAAAAGGGGTTGGCTGAGCAACGTGTCATTTGTTTGGCTCCCACCGGAAAAGCCTCATCCAAACTGGATGAGGGGAGCACGATTCATTCGGCATTAAAGCCGATGCCAAACAGCCCCGGTTTCCATCATAATAAAATGAATCCCATGAATAAAGATATCGTGATTATTGATGAAGCATCCATGATCGATCTTCCTTTGCTTGTCAGATTGCTGGAAGCTGTCCCGTTAAAGGCCGGAGTCATTTTGACGGGAGATAAACATCAATTGGCCTCCATACAGGCAGGAGCTGTATTCAGTGATCTATGTTCCGTGAATGGATTATCCCCTAATACGGTTTTATTAGAGTATAATTTCAGATCCAGGGGTAAAACCGGAATTGAAAAGCTGTCAAAAGCAATCAATGAGAGGGATATTCAAGGTTTTGAATCCCTTCTGCTATCCGGCGGATTCCCTGATCTTATTTTTGAAGGGTATAACAGCAAAGGATCTGTCATGGACATCCTTCAAAAATATATTACAAAGGAATACAGGCCTTTTGGGGAAGCGCAAGAGACGGCGGATGCCATCGGCAAACTGGATGAATTCAGAATACTCTGTGCACATAATAAAGGGGAATACGGAACATTACAAATTAATCATATTTGTGAAAAGATTTTGCGGTCATCCAATAATTCTGGTATAGAGGGAAAACCCTTTGTAAAGCCGGTCATGGTGACTGTAAATGACTATAAAAAAGGATTGTTCAATGGTGATACCGGTGTCGCAGTTGGAAAAAACGGGAGTATTACGGCATTTTTTAAAGGTCTGGATAATAGAATAAAAACATACCGGTATTCAGATCTGCCCTCCCATGATACGGCGTTTGCAATCACCATTCACAAAAGCCAGGGATCGGAATTTGAAACTATTTTGATGGTTATTCCGGATAGATTTTCCCCTGTTGTTACAAGACAATTGTTATACACAGGCGTGACAAGGGCAAAAAAAAAAGTGATTCTTATCGGAGATCTTGATCTTATGAAAGCTGCGATCCGCATGAATGTTAAACGGCATTCAGGTATTGAAGAATACCTGGAAAAGAAATTAAGAAAGAAAATATATTGAAAAAAAATCAAACCATACCTGAAAAAATCTGGCAATTTTTTTGTTCTGCCCGGCTTGCGGTTTGTACGCTCGTTCTCCTTGCACTGACATCAATAATCGGAACCGTTATCCTGCAGAATGGGACCCGGGATGAATATATCAAATTTTATGGTCATGGCTGGTACAACCTGATCCGGGCCTTTGATTTTGATGATATGTATCATGCCTGGTGGTTTTTAAGCCTGATTGCTGTTTTATGTATCAATATAGTTGTATGCTCAATTGAGAGGCTTTCAATTACATGGAAGATTATTTTTCCTAAAAAAATAACATTCAATCCTGACAGGTTCAGAAAACTGAAAAATTTTGAAATACTTTCGGTTGAAAAAACATTGTCTCAGTTGACCCTTGAATCTGAAAAATTATTATCAAAGACAATTGGCCCGGTAATAAAAGAAGATACTGGAAAAACCATCCTGCTTTATGCAGAAAAAGGAAGATGGACCCGTTTGGGGGTTTATGTGGTTCATGCCAGCCTGCTTTTGCTTTTATTGGGTGCCCTGATCGGATCTTTGTTCGGTTTCAAAGCCAATTTAAACCTTGATGAAGGCAAAACCTCGGATACAGCGGTTCTTATTGAAACCAAAAAACCTGTAAAGCTTGGTTTTTCAATTCGGTGTAATGATTTTAACGTAAAATTTTACGATACTGGTGTGCCGGAAGAATTCAGATCAAACCTTACCATCATTGAAGACGGCAAAGAAACATTGACAAAGGATATTCTCGTTAACCACCCGCTGAGATACAAAGGCATAAATATTTTCCAGTCTTCCTACGGGTCGGCTCAGCCGGATGGTGTAAGCCTTGAAATCATTGATCAACAGGATAAAACAACAGAGATAAGGAAAATTAAAATCGGGGAAGAATTTCAACTTCCAGATGGAGAAACCCTGTTTAAACTAGAAGGATTTCTGCCACATTTTGATTTCAGCGGCAATGACCTTGGACAGGCTTTTATCGGCAGGATCAGTGAAAAGGACGGTAAACATTTTCAGATCGGGTTGCCTTTGAAATTCCCTACATTTGATAAAATGCGAAAAGGGTCCTTTGCGTTCGTAATCAAGGGCGCCGACCAGAAACAGTATACAGGACTTCATATCACAAAAGACCCGGGTATCTGGTATGTATATACCGGATTCATGCTGATGATCATTGGGTGCTGGATCACTTTTTTCATGGCCCATGAGTCCTATTTTATTGAAATTGAACCCACCGGAGAACTATCTTCAACTCTTTCCATTTCAGGAACCGCAAATCGTAACAGCCATGGGCTCAAATTTAAAATTAAAAAAATGTTTCATACAATCAAAGGATAATTATTTTTTATGAACAGCTCATTTCTATTGTCTTCAACAACATTTATTTATGCCCTGGCGTCAGTTTTCTATATTGGGTCCTTTGCATTTAAAAAGAATATATTTTCAAAAATCGGATTTATTGTGCTTGTGGCCGGTTTTACGGACAATACGGCCGGAATTATCATGCGCTGGGTTGAATCTTATCAGATGGGATACGGCCATGCACCGTTTTCCAATATGTATGAATCCCTGGTGTTTTTTTCCTGGACAGTTGCCATCCTTTATATTTTTGTGGAGCTTAAATACAAGGAAAGCATTATCGGCGTGTTTGCTTCCCCTTTAATTTTTCTGGCAATTGCTTATGCCTCTTTTGACCCGAATACCAGCAGCAGGATTTCACCTTTGCTGCCTGCGCTGAAAAGCAACTGGCTCATTGCCCATGTGATCACCTGTTTCCTTGGCTATGCCGGCTTTGCTGTGGCTTTTGGGTTCAGTATCATGTATTTTGTAAGACCCTGTGATAACCAATCGGAATCCATTTTTGCAAAACTCCCGTCATTGGACCTCATTGATGAATTAACCTATCAGATGGTGGTATTCGGATTTCTTTTCCTCACCATTGGTATTATTACAGGAGCAGTCTGGGCTAATTCGGCATGGGGAAAATACTGGACCTGGGACCCTAAAGAAACCTGGTCTTTGATCACCTGGCTGATTTATGCCATTTTCATGCATCTAAGAATCATGAGAGGATGGTCTGGAAAATCCCTTGCCTATATCTCCGTCATTGGTTTTTTAGCAGTTCTTTTTACTTATTTCGGTGTAAATTATTTTTTAAGCGGACTTCACAGTTACGCCTAACCAAAGCCTTTTCCTAGCTTTAAGCCCTCATCTTAATTTGTCTTGACAAGAAAACCAGATGTTAATATAGATTAACGCTAATTAAGGACGCTGTTGCAAGGCAGTTGTTTGCTGTCTGCAAAAAAAATAGTCTGGGCTCCCGGCTTGGACAAAACAGGTTAATCTAACATCAACATTATAAATTGATGGAGTTTTCATGAGCAAGAAAGAAAACAAAAATGAAAGTGGTTCCGCGGAAAGTGCAGGGGAATGCACCGCCGGTGACACAAAAGATGACAAAGGGCTGGGACTCGGTGTCATCTTTTTTATTTTAGCATTTGTCATATGCTTTTTATCCGGTACGCTGCTGTTCCCCAAATTGCTCTATTCAAAAAAAGAGCAGCCTTTTAATTTTAATCACGAGCTTCATGTCGGTGAAACAGGTGATTGCGAATCATGTCATGCCATAAGGGAAGATGGCAGTTTTAATGGTATTCCGAAACTTGCAAAATGCCAGGAATGCCATACTGAAACTCCCCTGGGTGAGACAGAGGATGAAGCTGTGTTTACTGAGATGTATGTTGCCAAAGAAAAAGAAGTTCCCTGGTATGTTTATTCAAGACAACCGGACTGTGTCTTTTTCTCCCATGCCGCACATACCAAGACTGAAGGAATGGATTGCGTAACATGTCATGGTCCTATTGGAACATCCACAAATTTAAAACCCTATGAAGAGAACAGGATTACCGGCTACAGCCGTGAGATCTGGGGTCAAAATATCTGGGGAATTAAAAAGCATTCCTGGGATCGAATGAAGATGGATGACTGCGCAGAGTGCCACAAAAAGGAAACAGGCCATCAGGGATATTGTTTCCAGTGTCACAAATAAAAACCTGAAAAACAAGAATTCAAAAACTTTATAGAGGAATAATTTATGAAAGTTGATCGAAGAAGCTTCTTGGGATTGGGACTTGGTGCAGTTGCAGGTTTTTCAGTTTCTCCTGTTTTATTGAAACTGACAGATGATTCTTCCATCTGGACCCAGAACTGGCCATGGACACCTGTCCCTGTCGACGGAGAAGTAAGCTATGAAAATTCGGTCTGTAGTCTTTGCCCTGGAAGCTGTGGTATAAGCGTCAGGAAAATCGATGACAGACCGGTTAAAATTGAAGGACTTGACGAATACCCCATCAATAATGGGGGTGCCTGCCTTCACGGGATTTCCGGTCTTCAGTATTTATATGATCCTGCAAGGGTTAAATCGCCTTTGAAAAAAAATGGTGATAAATTCGAAGAAATTTCTTGGGATGATGCCATCTCCGTGATTGCAGGAAAACTTAACGATATCAGAACCGCAGGATCTCCTGAGAAATTTGTCTGCATTGCAGACAAAGACCGGGGATCGGTTCCGGAACTGTTTAAAAGATTCTTGAAGACTTTTGGTTCCTCCAATTTTTATACAATGCCGGGATTTGAATCCTATCTCAAATTGACAGCTGAAGCCATGCACGGCAAAGGCATGACCATTGGATTTGATCTTGAAAACTCTGATTTTGTATTAAGTTTCGGAGCCGGTATTATTGAAGGCTGGGGATCTCCCGTGAGTTGTTTTAAAGCCAACGCATCCAGAAAGGAAAGGGAGGCAAAGCTTTATCAGATTGAACCCAGGCTTTCCAATACAGCCGCAGGCGCTGATAAATGGTTGCCGATCAAACCGGGAACAGAAGCAGATCTTGCCTTGGGAATATGTTCTTTCATTCTGAAACATAATCTATATGCCGCAACTGCTGCAGTAAGGTTTAAAGGCGGGTTGAACAAATTTGCAGCTCAGCTTCAGAACGATTATTCTCTTTCAAAAACATCTGAAATTACCGGTATAAAAGAGTCTGAAATTGAAGAAATCGCCACCTTGTTTGCAAAAGCGAAAATGCCGATTGCTGTTTTCGGCAAGGGTAAAGGGGACGCCTCCCAGAGTCTGAAGGAATTTATTGCCGTTCAAACGTTGAACTGCCTTATGGACAATATCAATAAAAAAGGCGGGGTTTTTATTCAACCGGTCAAGACATATCTTGAATTTCCTGAAGAAACCCTGGACGATGTTGCAAAAGAAGGAAATGAAAAACCCCGGTTAGGTCAATATGTCCATGATCTGTTTGAAAAGATCAATACATCTTCCCAGCCGGTTGTGGACACCCTGTTTGTGTACCAGTCAAACCCCTGTTATGCACTACATGATACCAAAACCATCAAACAGGCCGTTGGGAAGATACCCTTTGTTGTCAGTTTTTCATCCTTTCTGGATGAAACTGCTAAAGAAGCGGATATTATCCTGCCGGTTCATACATTTATTGAACGGCTCGAAGATGTACCATCCGGTGCAGGGCTCTCAAAAACAGTGGTGGGGCTTTCAAAACCGGTTGTCAAACCGGTGTTCAACACAAAACTTCCCGGGGATATTCTCCTTCTCCTGGCAAAAGCGCTTGATGGCACTGTTGCTGAAAATTTTGCATGGGAGTCCTATGACGAATGTCTTGAAACAGTGGCCAAAAATATCTGGGATTCCCTGTTTCAGGACGGTTATGCAATTCTGGAAGAAGGCGTCCCTGAAGAATCAGTTGAAGTAAATGTAGCCTTTCTGACCGGGAATCCCTCATCCATTCAGGCAACCGGTGACGGGGAACTTATGTTGATCCCTATTGATAATATGAGATTACCTAGTGCTGCACCGGCTGCATCTCCTTTTTCAATAAAAACGGTTTCCGATGAAGTATTAAAAGGCAGGGATACGGTTGTTGAAATCAACCCCAAGACTGCCAAAGGCCTAAAAAACTATGACTATGTAGCCTTAACGACCCCTGTGGGAACTGCAAAGGTCATGATCCATCTCAATGAAGGCATCATGCCCGGCGTAGTTGGGATGGTTAAAGGCCTGGGGCATAGTTTTGATAATAAATATGTATCAAACAAGGGTGTCAATATCAATGAGTTGATCGGCCCGGTAATTGAACCCGGATCAGGACTGGATGCTGCCTTTGGGGTAAAAGCAAAAATTTCCAAGGCTTGATATTCAAGGATAAATTCTAAAGAGGTTCTTAATGAATAAAATAGAGAATAAAGCACATAAATTCGGAATGGTGATAGATCTGGATAAATGCACAGGGTGCGGTTCCTGCATGGTTTCGTGCATGTCTGAGAATAATGTCCCATTCAAGGAGGATGAGTCCAATAAAAAGGATAGTATCACCTGGATGCGTGTTTATAAATTAACCAATGGTAAATCCTTTCCTGACACTGAAATCGTATATCTGCCAAGACCTTGCCAGCATTGCGGGGGAAAAGGGGATCATGGTCATTCGCCCTGCGTTTCAGTTTGTCCTGCAACAGCAACGGATTATGGATATGATACAGGAATTGTCAGCCAGATCTACACACGCTGTTTTGGATGCAGGTATTGCATGGGAGCCTGTCCCTACCATGCACGCTATTTTAACTGGTGGGATCCGAAATGGCCGGAAGGCATGGAAAAATACCTGAGCCCGGATGTATCCCCCAGAATGAGAGGGGTGGTGGAAAAATGCAGTTTTTGCTTTCACCGGTACCAGGCTGCAAAAGATAAAGCCTATTATGACGGACGGGATGATATTGAAGAAGATGAATATCAGACTGCCTGCACAACTGCCTGTCCTTCCGGTGCCATTGTGTTCGGGGATCTGAATAACCCGGCCCATAGGGTGCATGAGATTGTAAAACCAGATCCCCATCCATGGCCCAATAATCCGAATGTGGTTGGAAAATCAAGGAACCCTAATGTTTTCAGGCTTCTTGAAAGGCTTGGAACCAATCCCAAGGTCTATTATCTTTCCGAACGTGAATGGGTCAGAAAGGCAGGAGATAATTATCTCGACGGTGAATGGGACAAAATTAAGAATCATCATGGGTCCGAGTCTCATGGTTAACATATCCAAAACCTTTGTTAGGAGTGAATAAATATGGATTCTGCATTAATACCTGAAGGTGCAAAACGCTGTGCTTTTCCAAAATTTGCTGTTGGAATTGCCATCGTGGGTGCCGTGGTTCTCTGGGGCGTTTATGCCATGCTGCTTTGCTGGTTTAAAGGTCTTAACCAGACCAATATGAACGATAATTATGGGTTTGCCCTATGGATCTGGGCCGATCTTGCCGTTATTGCAGTTGGTGGTGGCGCGTTTTTTACAGGATTATTAAAATATATTTTTAAAGTGGACGAACTGAAAAACATCATCAATTTTGCCGTTATCATCGGATTTATCTGCTATAGTTCTGCATTATTGATCCTTGCCATTGATATCGGCCAACCCTTGCGTGGCTGGTTCATTTTCTGGCATGCCAATGTCCATTCCATGCTAACGGAAGTGGCTTTTTGCCTGTCCTGCTATTTTGCAGTACTGACCATTGAGTTTATCCCCAATATTCTTGAAAACAGACAAGCCAATAAAATACCATTTTTTCATCACCTTGCCCATAACATGCATGGTGTGATGGCTATTTTTGCCGCAACCGGTGCTTTCCTTTCATTCTTCCACCAGGGATCACTTGGTGGTGTGGCAGGCGTTATGTACGGTCGTCCGTTTGCTGTGAGGGAAGGGCTTTTGATCTGGCCCTGGACCTTCTTTTTGTTCACCTGGTCTGCGGCGGCATTTGGCCCCTGCTTTACCCTCCTGGTGACGAAAATCACGGAAACCATTACCGGTAAAAAGCTTGTTAAGGATAATGTTGTTCATCTTCTGGCAAAAATATCCGGGTGGATGATCTTCACCTATATCATTGCTAAAATTATTGATACCATTTACTGGGCAATGGTTACCGCACCCGGTCTTGGGTTTGATATCAGCCGTTTCTATTCCGACAACAGCTTCTATGGATATTGGATACTGCTTACTGAGATTGTGATCTGTGGCGTTATCCCGGGTCTTCTCCTCATAATGAAATCCACCCGTGAAAACCCGGCATTGCGTCTTGTTGCCATTATCCTGGGCGTGATCGGTGTCTGCTTGAACAGATGGGTCATGGTTCTTCAAATCATGGCAATCCCGGTAATGAGTTTTGATACCTGGGCACTCTATATCCCAAGCTGGCAGGAAGTGGCGACAACTGTTCTGCCCGTAGCTTATGGAATTATTCTGATTGCGGTCACTTACCGGTATCTTCCTGTATTTCCGCAGGAGAAAGAGCTTAATTCGGTTGAACCGGCAGCAGAAACGAAATAATTATCAGGAGGAGTAAGATTATGTTTCCATTTAATTTTGAATGGGCTTGGGATATTGGGCACGCGATTTTTTTCGGCGGATTCTGGTATGCTATTTCCATCCTGGGCGCCGGTATGACCTATTGTGTCTTAAAAGCAGCCTATGACACGCTGAAAGACGGCGGAGGGTCTCATCATTAGGAAATGATTTTTATCCTATAGCATTTATCTAAAATAAAACGCATTCCATGGTTTTAAAAAGCCAAGGTTGCGTTTTATTTTAGCTGCTTTCCCTACTTTTTCTGAATTTTACACGGGCTTAAATGAATCGTTTCATTAATGAACCTTGTTATGATGGCCAGGACTTTTTCAGATTGCTCAATGTGGGGAGAATGCCGACAATCCTCAATGATACGAATTGTGGCATTGCCGGCTCGTTGTTTGACGGATTCTAATTGTTTCAATGAACCATATTGATCTTGATTCCCCTGAATCGCAAGCATTGGGATTTTGATTTTAGGTAAATATTTTTCAATATTCCAGTGGATAAATTGAGGATTCAGCCAGACATCATTCCAACCCCTGAAAGCATTTTCCGTGTTTTTGCCATGATATTTTTCAAGTTTTTTCCTGAGATCACAGTATTCATAATTGATGTTTGCCTGATAGATGCTTTTTAATGTGATTTCTTCGCAAAATACATGGGCGGCCATTGTGATCAAGGCTTTCAAGCCTTTGGCATATGGGCTTCCGGCATATATGATACTGATGGAACCGCCGTCGGAATGGCCGATCAGAATATGGTCCCTGATTTTTGCCTCTTTCATGAGGGCAGGTAAAAAATACAATCCCTCTTTGTGCATGAAGTTTATTTTCCATGGTATCGGGCTTGGATCAGATGCACCATACCCCAATCGTGAAAAGACAAGGGATGGGCATCCTGTTTTTTGTGATAAAAGAGATGGGAAATCCTTCCACATTTCTGTACATCCAAGGCCTTCGTGGAGAAAAATGAGTGTGGGGTATCCGTTTTCCTCTTGCCGGTGCCACTGAATTTCAATCTGTTCTGATCCGATTTTTAAAAATTTTGCCACTGTTAGTTTCCTTTTATGAATTAAGGGCATTTGTTGCCTATGATTTCATAAGAGTGTCATAAGCCTTCTGGATTTCAAGGAATTTTTCATTGGCAAGACTGGAAAATTCCTCCCCTAAATGGGAGAGTTTATCCGGGTGATATTTTTTTACCGCTTCCTTATATGCAGCCGTGATTTCTTTTTTCGAAGCCCCGGGCTTGATGTCAAGAATAACATAGGGCGTTTTGGCCGTGTTTTGTTCCGAAGTATTTTCCTTTTTACCAGAGCCGGATTTCCTGGTCCTGGATTTTGAATGATTAAATTTCTGCTCTGCGTAGTTTTTAAAAGGTTTTTTCTTTTTGAAAAGAAAAGGAGGCAGGGTGCCATATCTGATCAGATAATACATAAAGGTGATGATTATACCGTCATCAATAAACCCGATGAATGGAATCATGAAATCCGGTATGACGTCTACCGGGCTGACGAGGTAGGCAATGCTAAGGAGGATCAGGATGATTCTGAAATACAGATTCAAATGGCTATTTCCCGTTTAAGACATCTATCATGGTATAGAGTTTCCTGGTTTTATCAGGGTTATCAAGTTTGTCCTTTAAAAACAGTACGGCATCAAAAGTCCCGCTGACATAAATATCCCTGCCGTTGATATTGTGCTTGAATTCAAACAAGGCTGATCCGTCTTCTGCCGTGAGGGTATAGGTATGCCACCCATGACCGCCCAAATGCTCTCTTGGGATATTCCATTCTTTTTCCTGAATCTCAGGGTCCCGGATCATTTTTATATGATCCACATCAAAATCGACTCCCAGTTTATTAAAATAATTGACCATGGCCCTTGCCGTGCCCGATGTGTCTGCCTTTCCTTTCTGGTGGCTTTCTACCACCTGAAGGGTATATCCCTTGAAAAGCCCGGGAAAAGTATCTGCTGCATATTCCATCATGGCCTGGAACCCGACGATCTGTTTGGCCATATTAGGTGCTATGACCGCAGGTGTTGAAGCGTTTTTAACAGTCTCCTCCAGTTGTTTCCTGTCGCCGCCAGTGGTTCCCATAATAAAAGGAATTTTATTTTTCACATAATAGAGGGCATTGGCATTCACTGCGTTGGGATGTGTATAATCAATGCTGATAAAAGAAGGATACACAGATTTGATATGGGTTGTTTTTATATCCCTGGAATCCGGTTTGACAAGCTCAAAGGTCACATTATCAATAACAACTGTTTTTTCTTCAATATCCAGGCCGGTCAGGGAGAAAGGAATAACATTGAATTTTTCATCTGAAACGGCAAACCGAGCCATTTTTTTTGCTACATTCCCTGGTAATCCATTGATCATAATATTAATTTTTTCCATGGCAGCCTTCTCCTTTAAATCCTTTGAATCAATTTGGCAAGTTTCTGAATATTATCGTCATTCAACCTGATGATGTTGTTTTTTAACAAGCTTACAGCAAAAGGGATATATTGTTCAAATCCATTTTTCTTTTTTATCCGGCATAAATAACCGAAAGCACCTAAAAATTGAAGATTTCGAGTCAGACAGCAGAATTGATAGTTTTTTATAAATGCTTCTTTTTGCAAGGGGTCCAGATCTAATTTGTCCGTAGTATATTGTAAAAGTGTCTCTTTTATAGTGTCGTTCAAGCCGACATAAGGATCGATAAGAAGAGAGGCAAGATCATATTGCAAAGGCCCGATTCTGGCAGATTGAAAATCAATAAAAAAAGGCTGCCCGTTAAACATCATGATATTTCTGGATTGACAGTCCCGGTGCATAAGGCCTGTAACCCCGTTTTCCAAAGCATGATCTGCAATATAACTAAATTCATCTTGATAATCTTGGCAGGATAAATTCATATTCAAATAGCCGTTAATAAAAGCGTCCATGAAATAGCGGCATTCTTTTTCAAGGATGAGTGCTTTTGAATAGGTTTCTGTCTGACAGGTCCATTTTGTACAAAATCCTTCAGCCCCCTTGATTGAAAAATCAATAAGCAGATCGATCACGTTTTGATATAATTTCAGCAAGGATTCAGGATTATTCTGCTGTTTCACAAGGGCCTCAAGATGAATATCACCGAGATCTTCCATGATGACCATACCGGAGACTGTGTCATAATTAAGAATTTCAGGTACTGGAATACCTTTTAAAAAAAGGTGACGTCCGATAAGAATAAAGGCATTGAGCTGATCCCGGGACTCAGTATCCGGAAGGCATATTCCATGATCACCCACAATAAGGGATTGATTTTCATGGGAAATTCTGTACCATAACCTGTCTGATCCGTCACCGGCAAGTTTGTGGACCCCAATATATTTTATTTTTTCCTGTTTCAGTCCCAATTGTGATGCTGCAAGCTCAAGAAGGGATGTCATTGAATAGGATTCATTTATACCGATGTCGGCCCAGTAAATTTCTTTTTCCACAAATGCTTTCACTTTTTTTTGGTGAACCAGCCCTTGATAAACCGTTATGCTTGAAAATATTTTTTGATTTGGGAAATAGTCAAATATTTCAGGGGATAAAACTTGTATTCCGGTAAAGGCAAGGCTGTTTGTTTTTGAATTAAAATCCCGGATATAGCCCTCAGTATCAACAAAGACTTTATTGAATTTTTTACAATCGTGAAGAACCAGTGTGGCAAGGCAATCGGATTCCAGATGAGAACTGTATACACGGGCAAGATCAACATTAGAAATAATATCGGAATTGATTACAAAAAAAGGGGCATGTTCAAGAAACCTTCTTGCATTGGCAATGGCCCCGCCGGTATCTAGGATAACAGGCTCATAAATGGTATGAACAATATCAGGGAATGTATCTGCAAAAGCTTCTATCTGTTTGTGAAGGTGATGGGTATTGATGAAAATTTCATCACAACCGTTTTCAATCAATTGGTTTACCAGATGCGCCAAAATGGGTCTGGAATTTAATGTAAACAAAGGTTTTGGAATTTTCAGGGTATGGGGTAAAAGCCTTGTGCCGTATCCTGCCGCCAGAATCAATGCTTTCATGATATCAGGCTTCGATAAGACGGGTCAGCCGGTCCAGGATATTTTTGTAAAATTCTATCTGAACATTATCCCCGGACCCTTTAATGCCGTTCTTTGTAAAATAATGAACGGCATTTTTATACGTAACCTGTGACAAGGATTCTTTCAGACTGATCAGTTTCCCTTTATAGAGCTTTGTTCCAATGGAATGGATTTTTTTAATCCTTTCTTTTTCATCATGTTTATCAGGTTCATATTTTTCAAAATATTGGAGGGTGGTGAGATAAGATTCAAAAAAAGGCAAAAGAAAAACAGCAAACCATTTCAATTTTTTTAATCCCTGGGATGTAATCTGAAACAGGTCTGAATCCGGCATGTCCGGTACAAGAATGCCTTCATTAAGGAATCCTTTGATACAAATAGAGATGTTTTGTTCACAGGTAAGGTCTTCATCAAAGAAAAATTCATCCATAAACAATTTTTCCAGGAATTTATACCGGACAATAAGATCGGAAAAAGAAAATTGAAACCTGTCCATTTCAAGAATAGCCATAGCCGTATAGGCATATCTGATGAAAAAGGAAATAACGGAGTTTTTATAATAATCCAGGACAGCCCTTTTATTGTCCTTAACAATAAAAATCGTATTTTCAGTGATATCCTTATCATCTTCATCAGCCAGTTCGATAAAATCCCGTGATATAAAATTATTGATAACCGAGTTCAATGTATTATCCGGGTCAATCCGGAGTGTATCTGAAAGTTCGGCGTCCATGAAGACCAGGAGGGTCATATAGGTATTCACCCTTGATGTCATCTGCTTTTTAGTAAAGCTGTTTTTTGAACAGCTCAATACAGCGCTTGCGATAATTCCGTGTGGAGTGGCAACGGTATTCCTGTTAATGGCATTAATCAGTTTATAACCGAAACTTTTTATAAATTTCATATGGTCCTGGCTTGAAGCTCTTGAAAGATCAATGCCTTTTTCTTCAATATACTCTTTGATGGATATGGGCTCATTGAATTTCATATAGACCTTGCCGTATTTTTTCTTTAAAAATTTTCTGGCGCTGATGAGGCCTTTCAATGTTTCAGGATTTTTTTTCCCTCCTTCAATCTCTTTTAAATAGGCATCTTCCTCCAGAACACGGTCATAACCGATATAAATCGGAACAAAGTACAGATTATCACAGGCCTTGTTTCTGTAAGCATCGATCAGCATGGCAATGCCGCCCGGTCGGGGTGATAAAAGCTTTCCTGTGCGGCTCCTGCCGCCTTCAATAAAGATTTTGATATTAAAGCCTTCATAGAGAAGTTTTTCCAGATAAGCTGCAAAGATTTTTGCATAGAGTGGAACTCCTTTGAATGTCCTTCTGAGAAAAAAGGCGCCGGCACCCCTGAATAATGGCCCCAGCGGCCAGAAAGAAAGGTTCTTGCCCGCTGCAATGTGAGGGCAGGGCATGTTGTTTCTGTACATGACATAAGGCAACAGAAGATAATCCAGATGACTTTTATGGCATGGAACAAGTATCAACGGCGCTTCTGTCGATTTTTCCCTCATGCGGTTGATTTCTTCCTGGTCTAACACCAGGTCTTCAAAAATATTTTTAAACATCCAGGTTAACAGCCAATTTGCAAAATTGATAATCTGAAGATTATAGTTAGCTGCAATTTCTTTTATGTAAAGGGCTGCTTTTTTATGTGTTTTGCTTAAGGGAAGATTATTTTCTGATGAATATTGGGCAAGGAATTCACGCAGGGATTTTTGGGTTAAAATATCTTCAGTAATCTCCTGGCGTGATTTTAAAACCGGGCCTGTTATGCTTTTCCGCTGACGGTTCAGGATATCAACCAGGTATTTCCGAAGTCTGTGGGTTTGGAATTCCGAATCAAGCCGTTGTATTTCAGGCCTGTTGATAAATTCTTTAAGATTAACCGGCCTGGCCAGTTCAACCCGTATCTTCTCAGGGTATCTTAAAATAGTAAAAAACCGTTTGATCAACCCGGGTTTTTCATGGGTCCCGAAAAGTATATCAGTAAGGGCCGGGTCCTTTCTCATGGGTTTTGTAACATAGATGATATCCTCGGGGATAATCATAACGGCTGTATTTGTGCTTTTTTGAAGTTCTATCAAAAGAAAGAGAGGGTCCGGGGTTGATTTGATAAATCTTTTATAGAAGTCTTCTTCTTCAATCAGGCAGACAAATCCTGCTTTGCCGTTGGATAATTCCTTTGTCGCATACCCTGTCGTATAAGCATCCTTGAAGCGGAAATGGTGTAAAAAATAATCCATATGAGAGATAAAAATCTGAACCAGGCGTTTGACAGGCAGAAGCAGAAAGAATCTGAAATCGAAACCGATTTCAGGGTAAGGCAGGCCCATGGATTTGAGCTTGATATGATAGTATAAAAAATCAAGGATCCTTTTATTTTTACTTGCATAAACAACAATGCTGTCCGGGTCTATATTTTTGATTTTTTCAATATTATGTTCGTCAAAATTGATTTTATTTATCAGCCGTCTGATCAGTCTCAGGATAAGATAACCAGAGTCCCCGGGATAATAGCAGAGAAAATAATCAGATGAGTTATCCAGCATATGGTTGACCAATTTACGAAGCTTAAGCCCTGATTCTGTGATACGGCTTTTAAGCCTTTGATATAATGTCATTATTGTTCCTTTAAAAGGATGTCTTTATGCCCCATGTAAACCTGTATTAATTATCATTGGTTGGCTTGAATGGCAATCTTAAAATAGTCTTGTCAAAAGCAATGCCGTGTGCTATTTTCACCGATGTCTTTATATTGATAATTTCCATAAATGTTTATTGTAAACGAATGCTTAATATTTAATTTTTTTTAGGAGGACCTCAGTATGAAAACATTAATTGGTGGCGCTATTGCTGTGCTTCTGGGCTTTGTGGGTTTAGCTGTTTTTTTTAATCAATTTGTAGATCTGATTTTGGGTTGTGTCCCCCCTGTTCTTCTATTAGGAGGCGGTCTTGCACTCTATCTTGGATTTGATGAACTCAAAGATACATGGAAGAATGAAAAGGGAAAAGATACGGAAGATTCCAAAGACTGATTCTACCATCTGATAAAAAAAGCGATAATAAAGGCCTGTTTTATTTCAGGCCTTTTTTTATGGCAGATGTGGCCAGGAAATCGGCCACCTCATTTTCTTTGATGCCGGAATGGCCTTTTACTTTAATAAAGGCGAGATCGGAAAAATTTTTCATTAAAGATCGTATTTCAAAGACAAGCTCTTGATTTGCTTTTGCTTTCCATCCTTTTGTCAGAAGACCGACAGCATAGCTTGAATCAGAGAAAATACGAACAGGCAAATCAAATCGTTTGAGTTTTTCAAGACCGGCTTTAATTGCCGCCAGCTCAGCAATATTATTGGTTGCACTGCCGATAAAAGAAGAGATCTCTTTTTTTTTATCCCCATAAATCAAAACAACACCGATTCCTGCAGGACCCGGGTTGCCTGAAGATGCACCATCAGTATAAATTTTGATGCAATGATCCGGCAGTTTTTCTGCAATATCTTTTTGTGTTGTGGAAACCTTTTTTGCAGTCTTGGAAGTTGTTTTTTTACCGGCCGGAACTGCCTGATCTTCGGGAAACAGATTTTCTATTTTGGCTTTATATTCATAATCCTGTTGTAAATTATATTTGACCCTCACCATTCCATTTTCAGCCTTGAGGTTTCCGTCGGCATTGATTTCGACCCAGACTTTATTGCCCTTAAAGCTCATTCTTTTCCAGGATCCTACCGGTTGATTCTTAGTCATAAAGATAATATTTTCTTGAAAGAGATTGAAATTGATCCTGTTCATCCTTCCACTGTTCTGACAATCGGATCGGATTTTCCATTGCAACAAGCTTTTCGCAAAGGGTCTTGCTTCCCAATATCAAATCCATGGGCAGCCTTTCAAATTCATATTCATAGGGAGGTTCTTTAAATTTAAATTCATGGGAATGATTCTTAAGGATCAATTGCATCAGGATAAGGGATGTGAGATAGGAATTAAATTCTTTTTTTGAAGTAATATGAATCTGAAACCCTTTGCAGACTTGTCCATGCCATTTCCCGGAGGTCGGCTCAAAGTGAACCTGGCGCAGAACGGCACCTTTGATGATCTTGTCGGCATCCCTTTTTATAGTTTGGATATCAAGAAATGGTGAGCCGAATTGTTCAAAAGGCAGGGTTGTACCGCGGCCTTCGGAAATATTGGTGCCTTCAAAAATGACCTGCCCGGGGTAAACCATGCAGGATTGGGGTGTGGGAAGATTCGGGGAGGGGGAAACCCACGGAAGCCCGGTATCCTGCCAGTACATTTGTCTTCTCCAATTTTTCATGGGGATAATAGTGAGATCAGCGTGAATCCCAAATTCCTGGTTGAATAGCCGTGAAATTTCTCCAACGGTCAACCCGTGGCGCATGGGAATGGGAAACCTGCCTACAAATGAAGTGCAGTCATCTGACAGAATATTGCCTTCAATCTGCAATCCGCCGATGGGGTTGGGACGATCCAGGATTACCACCTGTTTATTGCATCGTTTTGCAGTTTCAAGGCAGTAAGAGATAGTATAAATAAATGTATATACCCGGGTCCCGACATCCTGAATATCTATGAGAAGAACGTCGATCTCATCAAACATTTCCTTTGTCGGGATCCTTGTTTCATTGTAAAGGCTGAAGACTGGAATATTCAAATCTGATTCCATAAAATGACGGGACTCAATCATATTGTCTTGTTTTTCTGCATAAAACCCATGTTGGGGCGAGAATAAAGCCTTCAACTGTCCGGGGAAAAAGGTGTGAACCAGATCTTTTGCATGTCTGAAATGGCTGTGGATGGATGCGGGATTAGATAATAACCCCAACCGTTTCCCGAGTAAATAGCCGGGCGGGTTTTCAATAAGGTTTTCAAGTCCGGTTATGATTTTATGGTTCATGGGAATCCCTTTGTTTTATCTATTGAGTGCTTCTAAATATCATAACCATTGACAAAATTACAAATCCTAACTATTCATTATTTTTTTATTATAAGGAGCGAGGCGACATGAAATTTAAAACCAGTGAAACAATATCAACCATCAAAGCTTATGAAGCAGGCAAACCGCTCAAGGAAGTCGAAAGAGATTATGGAATCACAAATATCATCAAGCTTGCTTCCAATGAAAACCCTCTAGGATTTTCCCCAAAGGTTTTTGATGCCGTCAACGCACATATAAAGGATATGAACCGTTATCCGGAATCATCAGGGTATTTGCTAAACCGGAAACTATCCCGCAAATTTAACGTTTCCTCTGAAAATATTGTGCTTGGCAACGGATCAGATGATATTATTGCATTGCTTTCCCATGGGTTTTTGAATCCAGGGGATGAGGCACTGATGCCGCTTCCGTCCTTTTTGATGTATGAAATCAGTGTCAAGACTGCCAAGGGGAATCCGGTTATGGTGCCGTTGGTGAATTTTTCCACAAACCTGAAAGGGGTTGTTGAACGGATTTCTCCAAAAACCCGGATGATTTTTATTACAAATCCCTTTAATCCTACCGGCAGTACGATTTCATTCAGTGAGTTCAACGATTTTGTATCACTGGTACCTGAAAATATAATCATTATAGTGGATGAGGCTTATATCGAATTTGTAAGGGATGAAACGGTTTATGATTCGCTTAAAAATCCGTTGGCCGATCCCAGGATTGTAACCCTGAGGACTTTTTCCAAGGTATATGGACTTGCCGGATTCAGGGTGGGATATGGCATCATGGATTCTGAAATTGCCGAAGTATTGAACAAAATCCGGCAACCATTCAATGTAAACACACTTGCTCAGGTCGCAGCCGTTGCCGGGCTTGAAGATGAAGCATTTTACAGACAAACCGTCAAAACCGTACATGAAGGACTTGACTATCTTTTTGTTGAGCTTGATAGGCTTGGATTAAGATGCCTGCCAACTCAATCCAATTTTTTAATGGTTGATCTGAAAACGGATGCAACCAAGGTTTTCGAGGAAATGTTAAAACTTGGCGTTATCGTAAGGTCAATGAAATCTTATGGATTTAATACCTTTTTAAGAATTACCGCAGGCACTAAAGAAGAAAATATAATATTAATTGATACGCTGAAAAAGGTAATCCAAAGATAATAAGGACTCTTCTGTGAATACAAGGATCATAACCATTGACGGACCTGCGGGAGCAGGCAAAACGACTGTCAGCAAGCTTTTGTCACAAAAGCTGGGATGCATTTATGTGGATACCGGGGCTCTTTACAGGGGAGTTGCATATGAAATCCTGAATCAGAAGATCAAATGGGAAAATGACGACATCCTTGAAAAATTTTTAAAAAATCTTGATCTGAATTTTTTAATGAAAGAGACAAATTTGATTCTGATGTCTTCCGGCCGGGATATCACCGCATATATCAGAACGCCTGAGATATCCATGCTGGCCTCTTCTTCTTCAGCCCGGCCCCAGGTTAGAGCAGCTCTGCTTGATATTCAAAGAAATATCGCCCGGACAAAAGATGCTGTTTTTGAAGGAAGAGATATGGGAACTGTTGTTTTCCCTCACGCTTCCTTTAAATTTTTCCTTTATGCAGATTTAACCGTCAGAGCAAAAAGACGTTTTGATGAAATGAAGGAAGTGACAAAGGATTTATCAAATATCCAAAAAGATATCGAGACACGAGATAAAAACGATTCCAACAGAATATCTGCACCCCTTAAACCGGCAAAAGATGCCGTCAAAATCAATTCTAGTTTTCTGACCATTGAAGAGGTCATAGAAAAGATGCTGGGATATATTGAAAAAGCTTGATAAGCTTAACAATCCTGTTGATTTTTTGTTTTTTACTTGGTATAAAGACCAATTGTACTTGCCCATAATCCCGCTATTATGATCAGGTGCAAAAATACGTTTAGGGGGAATATTATTAATGAACAATAATTCTAAAGAAAATCAAAGCCAAAAAATGAATTCTGAAACAGAAGAAAAATTAGAGAAAAAAGATGTTTCTTTATCTGAAATTACAGGCGAAGAAACCATGGGAGAACTCTTAGATATCTATGAGTCAAGCCTTAAAAAATTTGAAGAAGGCCAGGTTGTTACCGGAACCGTTATTTCCATAGGGAGAGATACGGTCCTTGTGGATGTCGGGTATAAATCTGAGGGACAAATCTCCATTCATGAATTCATTGACGAAAAAGGTAATGTAAATGTCCATGTCGGTGATCAGGTAGAAGTGATGATAGAACTCTGGGATGAAGAAGAGGAAACTGTTCTTTTATCCCATGAGAAAGCGAAAAAAGTCAAAGTATGGGATGCCATTAAAGACATTTACGACGCTGATGGAACCATTAAGGGCGTTATTACCAGCCGCGTGAAAGGCGGTTTCTCCGTAGATATAGGATTGATCGGTTTTTTGCCTGGTTCTCAGGCAGACTTAAGACCCATCCGCAACATGGATGAGATGGTAAATCGGACCTATACATTCAAAATTCTGAAATATAATAAAAAAAGAAACAATATCGTTCTTTCAAGACGCGTCCTTCTTGAAGCAGAAAGAGATAAATTAAGAACCACGACTCTGGATGCCATTGAAGACGGCAAGGTGATGGAAGGTATTGTTAAAAATATTACGGAATACGGTATTTTCGTCGATCTTGGCGGTGTAGACGGCCTCCTTCATATTACCGATATTTCATGGGGTAGGGTGAAACACCCGTCAGAGCTTTTCTCAGTAGGTGATAAAATCAATGTAAAGATCCTTTCCTATGATTTTGAAAAGGAAAGAGTTTCACTGGGCATGAAACAACTTACTCCTGATCCCTGGACAACCGCAATTAATAAATATCCTGTTGGTTCAAAGGTTTCCGGCAGGGTTGTCAGCCTGACGGATTATGGCGCATTTATCGAGCTCGAAGAGGGTGTTGAAGGTCTAATCCATGTATCTGAAATGTCATGGACAAGAAAAATCCGTCATCCATCCCAGATGGTCACAGTGGGCGAAGAAGTTGAAGCTGTTGTGCTTGATCTGAAACCGGAAAACAGAAGAATCTCTCTCGGCATTAAACAGACAGTGGACAATCCATGGGAAATTATTTCTCAAAAATACCCGGTCGGTACCATCATTGAAGGGAAAATTAAAAATATCACAGAATTCGGTCTTTTTATAGGGATTGATGATGATATTGATGGTCTTGTCCATATTTCTGATATTTCATGGACAAAAAGAATCAAGCATCCGTCTGAAGTTTATAAGAAAAACGATACGATTCAGGCTGTTGTTCTTGATATTGATAAAGCCAATGAGAGATTTTCCCTTGGTATCAAACAGACCCAGAAAGATCCATGGGACACTGTAACCCAACGCTATGAAGTAGGTAAGGAAATTTCCGGTGTGATTACCAATCTGACCGACTTCGGCGTGTTTGTAGAGCTTGAAGAAGGGATAGAAGGTCTTGTTCATGTCTCTGAAATCAGCAAAGAAAATGTGAAGAGTCCAAAGGAACATTATACTATCGGTGATACCATTACAGCAAAAGTAATGAATATTAATAGCGATGAGAGAAGAATCGGTCTTTCCATCAAACGTCTTGAAGATGATGATGATGGAAAATATCTCGAGGAGTTTGCAAAAAATATGAAACCTGCTACTTCGTCTTTTGGTGAGATCCTGAGAACCAATATCAAGGAGCAGATCGAAGCAAACAGGACTCAGAACGCAAAAAAATAAGGGAATAAAGATATTGTGAGATCCGGAATTATACATTCAGGCCTCACAATATCACTTTGGTCCCATATTAATTTATAAAGGCCGGATAACCTCAGGTTATTCCGGCCTTTAATTTTACTTGTTTTGTTTAATAGATGAATAGGAAATCAACATGTTTTCAAGACGGCATCCGTTTCTGTTTTTTTTAATGGTTATCACATCCTGTGTCACTTTGATGTTTGTCACTATTATGGCTTTTGTATTTTCAGGTACAAAAATTATCAATGCTTCATTTCAGGATGGGCATGGTGTTTCCGAAGGGAATATAGGCATTGTCGAAATTAATGGGATGATCCTTTCTTCAAAAGAGATCATTAAAGATATTGATGCATTCCGGAACAATACTGACATTAAAGCCATTATCTTGAGAATTGAATCTCCCGGAGGCGGTATCGGCCCTTCTCAGGAAATTTTTCGTGAAATCAGAAAGAAAACAAAATCCAATAAGACAATCATTGCTTCAATGGGATCAGTGGCAGCTTCAGGCGGATATTATATCGCTTCGGCAACAGACGGTATTATTGCAAACCCCGGCACGATTACCGGCAGCATTGGTGTAATCATGGAATATGCAAATTTAATGGAAATTGCAAAAAAAATCGGCATATCTCCAGTGGTAATAAAAAGCGGTGAATTTAAGGATATGGGCTCTCCGTTGAGGGATCTTGAAGAATCGGAAAAGAAGCTTTTCCAGGAACTTGTTGACGATCTCCACCTTCAATTTGTTTCCGATGTGGCAAATGCCCGCAAAATGGATATCCAGACCATTGCTTCTCTTGCGGACGGTAGGGTTTATACGGGACAGAAAGCCTTTGCCCTGAAATTAATAGACCGGATCGGCAACTTGGATGATGCTGTCCAATGGGCAGGCGAGATAGCCCAGGTGGAGGGTGAACTAAAACCGGTATATCCAAGAGAAGATAAAATGTCTTTTTTTAAAAAACTTGCCGAAACTTTATTCAAAGATATCAATATTTCCGGCACCATGACGGATAATTTCAGGTATATCATCAATTAAAGAAATCACGCTGGATGGTGATCCGGGAACAGGTCCGCCATCGATTACTGCATCAACGGTTTTAATAAAATGATCATGAAGCAGTGAGGGATCATCAAAAATTTTACCATCAGGACCCGAAGCACTGGTTGACAGAATGGGGTTTCCAAGCTGATGTGCGATAGCCAGGGCAATCTTGTTGTCCGGAACCCGGATGCCTGCAGTTTTCCTTTTAGTCAGCATGATTTTCGGTACCATTTTTGAACCGGTCAGAATAAATGTAAACGGACCAGGCAATAGTCTTTTCATGTTTCTATAGGCAAAATTAGAAACTTTGGCATATTTTGAAATATCTTTCAGATCAGGGCAAATAAAACTAAAGGGTTTATTCTTATCCCGCTGCTTTATGGTATAAATTTTTTCAATGGCTTTCTTATTCATAATATCACAGCCGATACCATAATAAGTATCGGTGGGGTAGGCGATGATCCCTCCTTTTCTGAGGATATTGACCACAATCGAAATCTGTCTTTCACCGGGATTTTGCGGATTGATCTCCAACAGCATATAGGTTATTTTCTCATTATTATCTATTTTTAGCCCATATCAACATGTCGGCAGGGCTTAACACGAGACAAATTATAAAGAAAAATCACTTCTGTCAATGAAATCTCATGTGAGTGTCTGATAGAACTTGCCAAAAAATGCTATTTTTGTTAAAAGTCAGTGTTTATATACTGATTTGGTTTCAATCCTTAGCTGATTGTTTCCCCTATATTAGATTGACAACCAAAAAGTATCTATAAACATTTTCCTTTCCTGGAGGTTAATTTATGTCAGATTTAGTATTTGAGGAGGGATTGTCGTTTGATGATGTTCTTCTTATGCCCGAGTATTCATCTATTTTGCCGGATGAAGTAGAAACCCATACCCGTTTAACCAAAACGCTTGAATTGAATATCCCTGTTGTCAGTGCGGCAATGGATACGGTTACAGAAGCATTGACCGCTATCAGCATGGCAAGAGCCGGTGGTTTAGGATTTATTCATCGTAACCTGAGCATAGAAGAGCAGGTGATAGAAGTGGACCGTGTGAAAAAATCAGAAAGCGGAATGATCGTTGACCCGGTTACGGTTCACCCTGATGTAACAATTTCAGAAATCCTGAAGATTATGGCAAAATACAGGATCTCAGGGATTCCGGTGACTGAAGGAGATAAACTTGTCGGTATTGTTACCAACAGGGATTTACGATTTGAAACCCAGTTGGAAAAGAAAGCCAGAGAGGTCATGACCAGTGAAAATCTGGTTACGGTTCCTGAAAAATGCACTCTTGAAGAGTCAAAAGTTATGCTGCACAAGCACAGAATAGAAAAATTGCTGGTTGTGGATAAGGAAGGCAAACTCAAAGGACTGATTACCATCAAGGATATTGAGAAAATAAAAAAATACCCCAATGCATGTAAGGATTCCTACGGCAGATTAAGGGTAGGGGGCGCCATAGGAGTCGGTTCGGATATGATGCCGAGGGTTGAAGCCCTGTTAAAGGCCGGAACGGATGCCCTTGTCATTGACACATCCCATGGGCATTCAAAAAATGTTATCAACGCCATTTTAGCCATAAAACACGCATATCCGGATTGTCAACTGATTGCCGGTAATGTGGCAACCGAGGCAGGTGCCAAAGCCCTGATCGATGCCGGAGTAGATGCTGTAAAAATAGGGATCGGTCCGGGTTCCATCTGTACTACAAGAATTGTTGCTGGTGTGGGCGTTCCGCAATTGACCGCCATATTGAATTGCAGAGAGATTTCAAAATCAACAGGAGTTCCTATTATTGCAGACGGCGGGATCAAATTTTCCGGGGATATGGCCAAGGCCCTTGGAGCTGGTGCTGATGCCGTTATGTTGGGAAGCCTTCTTGCAGGCACCACGGAAAGCCCTGGTGAAATTGTAATTTTTCAGGGTCGTTCCTATAAGACCTACAGGGGTATGGGATCTGTGGAAGCTATGCGCAAAGGCAGTTCAGACCGCTATTATCAGAAAGATATAGATGAAGATGACGAGCTTGTTCCCGAAGGTATTGTCGGCAGGATTCCCTTCAGGGGGACCGTCAGGGAAAACCTGGTTCAGATGATCGGCGGCTTGAAAGCCGGTATGGGGTATATCGGGGCTTCAACCATTGCCGAGCTTCATAAAAAAGCAAGGTTTGTCAGAATTAGTGCAGCAGGACTCCGGGA
>MGTJ01000234.1:0-4996 GCA_001799395.1 Desulfobacterales bacterium RIFOXYA12_FULL_46_15
CCCCTGAAGCAGTCTTAGCCACAAGGGTCGTTCCTTATTCCATCCTGATTTCATTTTTGTTCTTTTCTCCTTTGATTTTTTTAGGTTTTTATTTTTTTAATGCCTTTTTTTTATGCTGTTGCACCTCCAAAAAAAAGCCGGGAAGACTATATTCTGTGGATATGAGGGTGGAGTGTTTGCGGACATGATCATGGTGATGGATATTGATGCCGGCATTGGTCAGGACCCGGCCGTTTTCCATGGAGTAAATTTTATCCGTCACTGCACTGACAAAATCAAATTCATGGGAAATCACCAGATAGGAAATATCAAGTTGGTTGAGAATGTGAATTAGCCGTTCTTTGACCGTGTTGTCCAGACCGGCCGTGGGTTCATCCAGCAAAAGAACTCTCGGGTTCATGGCCAGAACCGCGGCCAGGGCCACGAGCCGTTTCTGTCCGCCGGAGAGCCGGTGGGTAATGCTCTGTTCAAAGGCGCTCATGCCGAGGCTCTCCAGGGTCTTTTTCGCCATATCAACGGCCTGCCCGTGGGAAAACCCCAGGTTCAGGGGACCGAAAGCCACATCTTCCATGACCGTGGGGCAGAACAACTGGTCGTCGGAATCCTGGAACAATAAACCGATTTTGGAACGGACCGGCAGAAAATCCTTTTCATTTTTCAAGGCGTTGCCGAAGATGGTGATGGTTCCCCCATCCGGCTTGCAAAGGCCCATGATGGTATGCAGAAGCGTGGTTTTGCCGGTTCCGTTGGGAGCGATCATCCCGATCCGGTCCCCCTGGAAAATTTCAAGATTCAGATGGTCCAGAACCTTTGAATCCGTTCCGGGATAGGAATAGGATATGTCTTCCAGCCGTATAATACCGGTGTTTTCAGCCACGTTTAAAACCAGATCTGCTCATAGATAAAAAGCCCCAGGCTCATGCATACGATAGCCCTTAAAAAAATGGAGTTGAATCTATTTGGCAGAAAAACGTCAAGGGTATGAAATTTACCGTTAAACCCGCGGCAGAGCATGGCCTTATGAACCCTTTGGGCCCGGAGGGAAGCCCGGACAAAGAGCATGCCGGCCAGACAGGCAAAGGTCTTATAGGAGTGAAGATCGGTTCTGGGGATAAAGCCCCTGAATTTTGCAGCCCTCAGGAGACGGTTGTATTCTTCTTCAATGACCGCAATATACCGGTAACACATCAATAAGAGAAAAACCAGTTTATCCGGGAGGTGCAGCCGGTGAAGGCCGTTTCCCAGGGAAGCCACTGTCATGGTGGCCACAAGAGCCGTAAAGACCAATACAATGGTGATGGATTTAAAGGTGATCATGGCTGATAAAAGGATGCCCGGCTCGGTTATCCTGATCCGGCCATAGTGGTATAATACCCTTCCCTCAAAGGTCAGGGGAAGGATGAACCAGATCATGGAAAGAAACAGGAAAAGGGGTTTCAGCCGCTTGGCCAAGGCCCCAAAATTCAGCCGGGCCGCAGTGACGAGAATGACGGAAATAAGAAGATAAACCCGGATGATGGAAAAATGACTGCAGAGTGAGGCAGCCAGGGACAGGGCAAAGGCAGCCAGGATCTTGATCCTGGGTTCCATGTTGTGGATAAAGGATGTGCCCTGTGCAAAAGGTTCTTCAATCATGGTTTGCCTTTTTCTTGGAAATGATTTCAGGATAGACTTTTAACAGAAATGAGACGCAGAACCCGGTCACAATACCTTCAATCACCATGACTGGGAGGTTGGCCAGGATAACGGCCAGGCTGGTTTTGAAAAAATTTTCATCAGTAAACCACAGGGCCAGCCCCAGCAAAAGCGAAGAAAACAGGATGGCGGCCATGCCGGATAAAAATCCCATGATAAAGGTCATCCGCGGGGATCTGCCGATGAAGGGCAGAAACAGATAATGCACGGCCACGGCAGGGGCTGCCATGACAACGGTATTGACTCCCAGGGCCGTCAGTCCGCCGTACTGGAAAAAAATGGATTGGAGCAGGAGGGCCGTCAGGATGGCCGGGAATGCTGAAAACCCCAGCAGCAGCCCGACAATCCCGTTCAATATCAGATGCGCGCTGGAAGGCCCGATATTCACATGGATCAGGGCGGCCACAAAAAAGGCAGAGGCCAGGATGGCCACATGAACAATATGGTCATAGTCGATTTTTTTCAGCCCGATGGCGGTTCCGGCAACAGCCAGGGCAGCACCGGCAATCAGAACCGGACCTGAAAGAACGCCTTCTGAGATATGCATTTTATTTTCCCTGCCAGGCTTCAAATTTGATCCGGATCACGGGGCCGGGTTCCACATCCTTTTTGTCATTGCCCTGTTTCATTTCAGGTCTCCTTAAAATAAAAAAACCACAAAAGTCATACAGCGGTCTGCCGCTGTTCAACCTTCGTGGTTTTGGTTAATAATATGGTTTTGTATTGAGGCTGCTAAGGCTTCTGCCTTAAGATTGATATTTTAGTATCTTGTAATGACCTGCCTGTCAACCTATAAAACTAAAAAAAGTAAAAATCCATCCCGTTATGAAGCAGATGCTGCAACGTGAGTTTTGCTTCCGGTATTTTTTTCTTGACATTTACCCCTTAAGTTTTTAATAACGCAAAACGTTCAAATGCCTTGAAGAGACATGGAAGAGAATCCGCTTGAAACCCTGGATAAACAAGACTGATGAAACATATTCAATTTTTTTTAACCTTTATTGCAGTTCTGATCCTGACTGCGGGACCTGTTGATGCCGGGACCGGTATTCCCCGGCGGGTGGTGTCCTTGTCGCCCATCGTCACGGAAACTATTTTTCTCCTGGGTGCTGAAGATCTTTTGGTTGCAGACACCACATACTGCAGTACACCGGAAGCGGCAAAAAAGAAGGAAAAAATCGGGACCGTCACCCAGATGAATATTGAAAAAATCCTGTCCCTCAGACCTGATCTTGTGATAAGCGGTTCCCTGTCCCCGGCAGACCAGCTCAGGACCCTGGAGCATAATTCCATAGAGGTCTTCCGGATACAGAGCCCAAAGACATTTTCCGGGATATGTGATCTGACTCTCGGCATCGGCAGGAAATTGGGCAAAGAAGAGGCAGCCCGGAAGATAACGGCCCGGGTCCGACAAGAGGTGGAAGACCTTCAGGCCGTGATACAAGATCTGCCAAAACCGAAAATTTTTTTCCAGCTCGGGGCAAACCCGCTGCATGCTGTCAGCCAGGCTTCATTTATGGATGAATATATCCGGTTCAGCAGGGCAGTCAATATCATGGGAAATGACACTTCCGCCATTTGCAGCCTGGAGCGGGTGGTGGCGGAAAACCCGGATCTCATCCTGATCGCTCTAATGGGAACATCTCAGAAAGCAGCCGAGGCTGAAAAGGAGAAATGGGCTGCCTTGAAAAATCTCAAGGCGGCAAAGCAGAATCGCATTGTTGTGGCAAACCCGGAAATGATCTGCAGTCCGACACCGGCAAGTTTTGTCTCAGGATTGAAATATCTTCTGCCCCTGATCCATCCTGAAATGGAGAATCCTTAACCTTTTTTCATCGGGCCTATATCAAAAATAATACCAGATGGTTTCGTAATCCGAAATATCCTCGCCGGCAGCTTCCAGGCGGATAAGATAATCGAGAATCGGAACATCCTGCCCGATATGGGTGGAAATGGTTTTGGTGATGTTTTTTTCCCAGGGGTGGAATTCATACAACCGGGTACCGTCCGGGAGAATGGAAATCAAATTGCGGTGCTGGCGGGCGCGCAGATAGTTTTTGCCCATTCCCGGAACATTATAAACCGCCTCATCCGTCCGGGAAATACCAGGGAGAAGCCTTGCTTCTTCTTTTTGTTCCTGAAGCAGACGGGCGATGGGAACACGATATTCCAGGGTTTCCTCTTTTCCTTTTGTATTAAAGGAATAATAAGGTTCCACACCGATACGGGTGAGATTTTTTCTTAAGCATGCAGCTTCAAACCGCCGTGAAATAAAAAACGTATACACAAGCTGATTGAAAACAGATATGGATTCTGCCCTCAGCCGTTCTACTGCCACGGCTGTTTCCGGTGTTACCTCATAGGGATGCTGAATATGGGTGACAACGACGATCTGGCGTTTGCCGGGTTTCCTGTATTTTGCAAAGATCCTGACAAGGTCTTTTGAAATCCGCATGGGCGCTGTGACCAGGGTCCTGGTCCCGATACGGATCCGTTCCACAGAGGGGATATCGGCAACCCCTGCGAGAATATGGTCAAGACGGGCATCATTCATGCCCAGAGGATCGCCTCCCGTAATCAGAACTTCATGGATGGCAGGATGCCTGCGAATCCAGTCCAGGGCCTCCCGAATCTGTTTTTTCGAAGCCATGGCGCCGGGCATCATGGCATCTTCGATCTCCCAGTTCCTCTGGCAATAGACACAGATCTGGGGGCAGGTGTTATATGGCTTGAAAATGCAGATGGATGGATAGCGCCGGGTAATCAGATCAATGGGGGATGTGTCGGCTTCACGCATAAAATCCAGACATGAGCCCTCATCCCGGTCATATTCCGAAACCTGATCGATATAGCTGAGCGGGGGAAAGACCTGCGCCCGGATGGCCTTATCCCTTCTGGATACAATACCATCATCCATGAGGGATAAATAATACGGCGTGATACCAAAGGGAATCCGTATTTTCCGTGCCGTTTCCAGTGCATGGGTCTCTTCCGGGGTCAGGTCGACCAGGTCTTTAATCTGCTCCGGGTCCCGCATGACGTGACTGTATTGCCAGCGCCAGTCATCCCAGTCTTTCAAAGAGGCGCCCAAAAGGTTAAGAATATGGCTCCGCCTTTTTTGCCGCCGTTCCACAGAATCTTTGTCAAGCCCTTTGGCATACCGGTTCATGTATTTTGTAACATCTTCCGACAGGGTGTCGAGCTGGCCGCTGCGTTCTACAGCTGCTTCTCTTCCTTCCAGCTCGCTGGATGCAAGGTGATAATCCGCAAATTTCGGGCGGGGCCCTTTTCCATGGAGCCC
>MGTJ01000234.1:5069-5415 GCA_001799395.1 Desulfobacterales bacterium RIFOXYA12_FULL_46_15
GTGGGAAAAAAGCTGATGGATTGCCTGGGCACAGTCCCGGACACGGATAATGGTCCCTTCACTGAATGAGCCGGCATCGTTAAAGGTTTCATATTGCAGATGATGGACATATTCTGCCGTCTTGTTCCGGAAATCATCAAGAACATTGTATTGACGGGCAATATCAAAAATCTGGGGAATGGTTGCCAAAAGATATTCAGCGCAATACACACGGGTATTGATCATGTTAATAGCCCTCTTTTTATTGCCGGTTAAAAGCTTATAAGCAGATTTTAGAATGCTTGCGATTCTGTAAGAATCAGTGGGGGTAAAATAAATTTAAAAAATTGAAACACCCGTCATTGTA
>MGTJ01000235.1 GCA_001799395.1 Desulfobacterales bacterium RIFOXYA12_FULL_46_15
AAGCACCAATATGTACCGGTTCATGACCCTGGTGAATGAACAATTTAAAAAGAATTTCAAGGATTACCCCGCCCTCTGGGACTGGTCTGTGAACAATCTCGAAGATTTCTGGGGTCTTACCTGGGATTTCATAAAGATAAAAGCCTTCCAAAAATATGACAAGGTGATTGAAAATCCTGACAAAATGCCGGGGGCAAAATTCTTTGTCAATTCAAAGCTGAATTTTGCTGAAAACCTGCTCCAGTTCAGAAATGACAGACTGGCTCTGATTTTCCGGGGGGAAGATGCGCATCGAAGAACCCTGACCTATGACCGGCTCTATGATGAGGTGGCCAAAACCGCTGCCTCATTGAGACACATGGGTATTCAAAAAGGCGACCGGGTCGTGGGCTTTGTCCCCAATATGCCGGAAAGCATCATTGCCATGCTGGCAGCCACCAGCATCGGTGCTGTCTGGTCTTCGTGTTCGCCCGATTTCGGGATCAAAGGTGTCCTGGACCGGTTTGGCCAGACAAAACCAAGGGTCCTTTTTACGGCTGACGGATATTTTTTCAAGGGCAAACCCATGGACAGCATTGAAAGAATATCCGGCATTGTAAAGGAAATCCCTTCCATTGAAAAGATTGTCGT
Organism: Desulfobacterales bacterium RIFOXYA12_FULL_46_15; assembly: GCA_001799395.1. Taxonomy (GTDB): domain Bacteria; phylum Desulfobacterota; class Desulfobacteria; order Desulfobacterales; family Desulfobacteraceae; genus Desulfobacula. Next base: position 631 of record MGTJ01000235.1, read on the forward strand.
CATTCCCTATGTGTCTGAGACACCGGATATCAGCACACTTCCCAATGCCGTCATGTTCAGGGACTTCAAAGATCCTTCCGCCAAGGACATCATTTTTGAACCCATGAATTTTGATGATCCTTTATATATCATGTATTCCTCGGGCACCACCGGGCTTCCCAAATGCATGGTCCAGAGCGTGGGCGGAGTCCTTCTCCACCAGAAAAAAGAACTGGTCCTGCATGCAGATTTAAAAGAAGAAGACATTATCTTCTATTTCACCACCTGCGGGTGGATGATGTGGAACTGGCTCACCTGCAGCCTAAGCGTCGGCGCCACCCTGGTGCTCTATGACGGCAACCCTTTCCACCCCGGACCCGGGGCCTTATGGAAAATGGCCCAGGATGAAAAAATCACCATCTTCGGCACCAGCGCAGGCTATATCGAAGCCCTGAAAAACGCAGGTGTGAAACCGGGTAAGCAGTTTGACCTGACCCCTTTGAAATCGGTCCTGTCCACCGGATCTCCCCTGTCTGACGAGAATTTTGAATTCATCTATGCTGAAGTCAAAGAAGATATCCAGCTTGCTTCCATTTCCGGCGGTTCGGATCTCAACGGCTGTTTTGCCCTGGGTAACCCCATGGGTCCGGTCTATACCGGAGAACTCCAGTGCCGGGGTCTTGGCATGAAGGTCTTTGCCTATGATGAAACCGGAACACCCGTGGTGGGAAAACAGGCAGAACTGGTCTGCACGGCTCCCTTCCCGTCCATGCCCATTTTCTTCTGGGGGGACTCGGACGGCTCCAAATACCGGGCTGCCTATTTTGACGAATATCCCGGCATCTGGACCCACGGGGATTTCATCATGGTTACGGAAAGGGGAGGCGTCATCATGTATGGAAGGTCAGATGCCACCCTCAATCCCGGCGGGGTCAGAATCGGCACAGCGGAAATCTACCGCCGGCTGGACGCCATGCCCGAACTGGAAGACTCTGTGGTCGTGGGCCAGCCCTGGAACAACGATGTGAGGGTCATTCTCTTTGTCAAGCTTGCCAAAGGCTACAAACTCGATGATAGCCTGAAAAAGAAAATCATGGCCGATATCCGGGTCAATGCCTCCCCCCGCCATGTCCCGGCCAAGATCATTGAATGCCCGGATGTTCCCTATACCCTTAACATGAAAAAAGTGGAACTGGCAGTGAAAAAAATGATCGAGGGAAAGGAAGTCAAAAACAAGGATGCCTTGAAGAACCCGGAGGCTCTGGACTTCTTCGGGAACATTGCGGAACTGAAGGAATAAAAAACCTTGTCAGGGTTTGTATATATGGGTCATGACGGGCTGGTGAAGGCTTGTTTTAAAATAGACATTCAAGGGGTGACATTTTGAAAGCAGCATGAAGATGACAGGGGTTTTCAGTTCGTGAACCTCTTCGCTCAGGCTGTCAAAATTTCCGCCGCCCTTGGAAATAATCAGATCCGACCCGTCAGCCAGATCTCTTACCGTTTTGGAACACCTTTTCAGCCGGGTTCCGGGAAAGGGTCCGTCAATGCCGTTTTCCATCAGGCCGCCCACCTGGTCAAGCCCGGCATCCAAAGCCTCTTTCATGGTAGCGTCATTCAGGGTGGGAAGGCTTCTCACCACAAAGGCAATATCCACATCATATTGCCTTTTCAGGGTCTGGATGAACAACCGGTCAAATACAATTTCACCTGCATTGTCTGTGAAATATAAAATTTTTCCAGCCTTTGAAAGAAGACGGCAAAACCGGTCAAAATCATCCTTTGATAAAGGAGTCTTGATTTTTTCCAGAATAAATTTTTCAAGAGAGGAAAGGCCTTCCGGTACCATGACGTCCATTGAATTGCCGAGGATGGCGATTTTTGCCGCAGTATACAGGGGATCTTCTGATTCAGCCACCAATGTTTCCAGAAAGGGGAGCAGTTTTAATGCCTGGGTGTTGAGAGATGTTTTTTCCGAAAGAAAAGGATCAGGCTCATGAACCGTTTTTGTGATAAGGGTCATGACGGTTTCAATGATGTCCGGGCTGGTCTTGTTCCAGTCAAGTCCCTGTAAACCAGGGATCGTTAAAATTTCGGAAAAAAGGTCTTTTTCCGCCATATCCGAAAGGGAAAGCTTTCGGATGGCTTTCATGGTCATGGTCAGGATACAGGGGATACAATCCGGCCGGATCAGCATGGTATTCTCCTTTTATATTAAAAGATCATGAATCATATTGAATGCCTTTTTCTAACAGGGCAAGTATTTGCTGTTTTTTTTCAGGAAAGGGGTATCCTTCATAGCTCTGGCTTAGGAGAAGCCTGCCGTCCTGGCCGCTCCAGTAATTTCCGGCATGGTCGAAACAGATCCTGGATGTGACGTCAAGAGCCTCAAGGGTCTGGCGGATTTCCAGGAGCTGATCCCCGGGTGACATAGGGCCATGGTCATTTTGGGATGCATTCCCGTAAAAAATGGTTCCCGGTCTGGGCGTAAAGGGCCGGGACCGGATATAATGGGGATTGATAAGGTTTAAGACCTTTGCCGTGTTCAGGGCATGATCCTTTGACCGGAACTTTCCGCCCAGACCGGGCATCCAGTATTCCGATACCTGAAAGCCTGCTTCCATAGCTTTTTTCCCGCCTTTTACATGGTCTTCCGGAGTCGATCCCTTTTTAATGATTTTCAAGAGATTGGCATCACCGGTTTCAAGCCCGATATGAATCCTGTCAAGACCTGCATGATGGATTTGAGCCAGGTCCAGGGCAGGTTTCCGGGCAATGGTCCTGGAACGGCCATAGGAGGTGATTCTTTCGATGGAGGGGAAGACAGCCTTCAGATGGGTGAGGACTTCCGTAAGATCTCCTGTTTTCATGATAAGGCTGTCGGCATCCTGGAAAAATGCGGTTTTCCCGCCTGCGTTAAGAAAGCTGATGACCATCCCCACACCTGGATGAAAATAGAGGTTCGGTTTTTTTTTAAAGAATTCCGATACTACAACAGAGGTGATGGATCCTTTCCGGCCGGATTTGATGGAGATCTCCTTTAAATCAAGGCTGATGCGGTGCATGGCATTGATGTCACAAATAATTTCGGAAGGGGGACGAAGTTCAAATTTTTCGCCTTTATACATGCCGCAGAAGGTGCAATGGTTCCAGGGACAGTTGCGCGTTAGTCTTACAAGCAGTGAAGAGCTGCCTCCCTCGCTGGGCGGGCGGTATTCCCCGGTTTCAAAATGATAGGGATCGTTTAAAACACTTGACATGGAGCCTCCTTTTTTTCAAACACCAATTGGCGAGTCAGCCGGCATATGATTTATTGGGGTGTGAAGCTGAATTTCTGGCCGCCGATGGAGGCTTCATACATCAGCCCGCCTTTGGTGTGAACAAAAACCGCCATTCCCTTGGTATAACCGATATCTGCATGTTCACCGCCATCAGGGCCGGCATTGGCTCCGGCTGTTGCACCTTCGGTTCCGGCTTTGGCCTGGGCTCCTGCGGTAATGGCCACGGCTGAAGCAGAGGCATCAAATTCAAAATTACCGCTGGTAAATTCATTATAAGCCCGCTTGTCCTGGAAAAAAATGATTTCTGAAAAGGCCTGGCCCCCCAGTTGGAATCCGATGCTGAGTTTTGCCAGGCTGACCGTTCCGGTCATTCTGTTTTTTTCATATACCCGGCCTTCACCGTAAGCACCGCCAATCCCGATCCCGCCTTTTCCCACAGTCGGGAAGACAGCATATCCATAGCAGTGTTTAAAAAAAGGCCGTGTTGCTCCAGCCTGTTTAAATACTGCAACCGTGTCTGAATAACTGTCGGCAAAGGCAATGTGGGAAAGGCCCATGATCAGAAGAACCATTGATGAAGCCAGTATGGATTTTAAATTTTTCATATTGTCTCTCCTTAATTTGGAATCGCGGTTTTTAAGACATATAATACACCTGATCTGAAACCTCAATAGAGAAGAAAAACTTGAAAAAAGCTTTGGAATAGGCAAGACAGTGTCAGGCCATAGAAGATGAGGCCGGTAAGCCAGACAGCCTGGGACCAGAAAATTCCAGCGGTGAATAAAAAAGACAGGAATAAAAAAACTGACAAAATATTATTCAATATTTTCAGCCAGGCCCTCATTTTTTTTGCTGATCAGAATGCCGGACAGGGTGATGCACATGGCAGCGGTGACATATTATTGGGCGATTGTCCACATCCGCTCTTGCCGTCCTTTTAACATCACCGGCAAAATAAAGCGTAGTGAGGAACGAACGCAGCTTTATTTTGTCCGTGTGCATGTTTTTGTGTACGCCCGGCATGGGCGTGAACTTATGGGGTGAAAGTCCCCTGTACGTGAGTCCTGTTAA
>MGTJ01000236.1 GCA_001799395.1 Desulfobacterales bacterium RIFOXYA12_FULL_46_15
TGCACTCTGGATAAAGTCGAACTCTCCGGAGAATCAGCCAATCAGTTAGACGCTTATAAACGCTTAAGCCGGCAGTTGACAGCCATCGTGGACAACAGTTCAGACGGTATCTGGGTCTGCGACGGTAACGGCACGGTGATAACCGTTAACAAGGCGTCAGAGAGGCTGAACGGCATCCAGGCTGAAGAAGTGATCGGACAAAATGTGTCCATAATGGAGGAGAAGGGAATTGTAGACCGAAACGTCACCCCAGAGGTCATCAAGACGGGCCGGAAGATCAGCGCTCTTCAGTATATCAAACGTACAAAAAAATACGTACTGATGACCTCCACACCGGTATTTGATGAGAACGGCAATATTTCCCTGGTAGTCAGCAATGGACGGGACATGACCCGTTTGAACGCGATTAATGAAGAACTGGAACAGACTCGTATGAAGGCGCAGAAGCTGGAGGACCGGCTTGCCGAGATCGACATGCTGCAGCTCAGGGATCATGAAATTGTGGCTGAGAATGACAAAATGGTACAGGTCCTTCGCATCGCTTTTAAACTGGCCAAGATGGATGCCTCCAACATCCTGATTTTAGGAGAGTCCGGGGCCGGGAAAGGGATGCTCGCCAAATTCATCCACAAAAACAGCAACCGCTCCAAAAAAGCTTTTATCCAAATCAACTGCGCTGCCCTTCCCGAAACCCTGCTGGAGGCCGAACTGTTCGGCTACGAACGCGGGGCCTTCACCGGCGCCAGCCAGCAGGGCAAAGTCGGCCTGCTGGAACTGGCGCAGGAAGGAGTGTTGTTTCTGGATGAAATCGGTGACATGCCTGTCTCAGTCCAGGCAAAGCTATTGAAATATCTTGACGATCATATGGTCATGCGTGTTGGTGGCACCCAGGCCCGCCAGATAGATTGCTTGATCATTGCCGCTACCAATCACGACCTGAAAACCAAGGTAAAAGAAAAGTCTTTCCGGGCAGATCTCTTCTATCGCCTGAACAGCTTTATCATCAATATTCCCCCGTTACGTGAAAGGCCGGAGGATATCCTCAAACTGGCCGACACCTTTCTGAAAAAATACAACAAGGAATTCAAACTCAACAGGCGTCTGTCCTATCGCACCCTCGAGTTCCTCCAATCCCATTCTTTTGAAGGGAATGTCCGCGAATTACAGAATTTGATCCGCCGCTTAGTCGTGATGGGCGAGGCAGATACGCCGCAAACGGCCTTGCACACCGGCCATGGAGACCCGGTATCCTTCAGCATCGGGTTGCCGGCAACAGGGGACAACAGCGAACCGGCCCATGGTCTGGCTGAACAACTGGAAACGGTGGAACGGGAAATCCTGCAACAGGCATTTACACGCTTTCCCTCCACACGGCAGATAGCCGGGCATCTGAGAGTCAGCCAACCCACGATTGTCAGAAAATTGAAAAAATATGGATTGACCGGAAAAGACGACTGATTCAAATCTGTATCGGTTTATTCATATTGTTTTTGGCTTATGATGAAGACAAGACTGCCAATTCGGTTGACTGATATTTTTATTATCACGCAGGCACCCTTTTCCCATCTATAATAATAGAAAATTCCTGTCAGGATTGTGATCGTTTTTTAAGTCTGGCATGTCAGTTGCATTACCATGTTTTTTGTGATGCAAACAAAATCCTGACCAATGCCACACCGCAATCCGTTTTTCTGCGCTTGAGCATCAGGTCTATGGCATATAATAAAAAAGGAGTTGATATGAGCAATGAACATTATGAAAACAAGCTGCTGGCGCAACGTAACCGTTTCGTTCCCCAGGGCCCCTTCAACACCACCCCTCTGTTTGCGGCCAATGCACAGGGTGCCGTTATTACGGATGTGGAAGGCCGCGAACTCATCGACTTTGCCGGAGGCATCGGCGTGGTGAACGTGGGTCATTGCCATCCCAAAGTAGTTGCCGCAATCAAGGATCAAGCCGACCGGTTCATCCACACCTGTTTTCATGTCGTGATGTATGAAGCCTATGGAAAATTGGCGGAAAAACTGTGCCGGATAACCCCCGGGGACGGTGAAAAAAAGGCCCTGTTGGCCAACAGCGGGGCTGAAGCAGTGGAAAATGCAATTAAAATAGCCCGCCACCACACCAAACGGCAGGCAGTCATCGCCTTCGAGACCGGCTTTCATGGCCGGACCTACCTGGCCATGAGCCTGACCAGCAAGAACATGCCTTATAAATTCGGTTTCGGGCCGTTTATGCCTGAAGTATACCGGATGCCATATGCCTACTGCTATCGCTGTCCGTTCGGCCTGAGCTATCCGGATTGCAGCATAGCCTGCGCCGAGCACCTGAACTATTTTTTCATCAATCACGTTCCTGCTGAAACCACTGCTGCCCTGATTATCGAGCCTATCACCGGTGAAGGCGGATTTATCACCCCGCCACCTGAATACTTCGCCAGATTACGCAAAATTTGCAGTGATCACGGCATAGTGTTCATTGCCGATGAAATCCAGTCGGGTATCGGACGTACAGGTAAAATGTTTGCCATGGAGCATTGGGGGGTGACACCCGATCTGGTCACAGTGGCCAAGAGCCTGGCTGGCGGCATGCCCTTGAGCGCCGTGGTAGGCAAGGCTGAGATCATGGAGTCGGCCCAGGCCGGCGGTTTGGGCGGCACCTATGGCGGTAATCCCATCAGCTGCCGGGCGGCCCTGGCCGTGCTGGAAGTCTTTGAGGATGAGAACCTGCTTGAAAGGGCGGTATCCCTGGGGGAAAAACTGAAATCAAGATTCGACTCCATCCGGAACGAATTTGAAATCATCGGTGATGTTCGCGGCAAAGGCCCCATGTTGGCCCTGGAACTAGTCAAAGACCGGAAGACCAAGACACCGGCCTCCGCCGAAGCCAAGGCCCTGGTAAAATACTGCTATGAGCACGGACTGATTATTCTTAATTGTGGAACTTACGGAAACGTCATCCGGACCCTGATGCCGCTCGTGATTACTGACGACCAGATGGAAACAGGTGTCAGCATTCTCAAAGACGGCCTCAGATCCCTGGCCAACCCTCCACACTGATCAATCACCAGACTGCAGCGGCATGGATGCCTGCAGCAGGAATGATGAATACCCGGAACATGAACTATAACTCTCATTTCCATTAAAAGGAGCATAAACATGAAAATTGCCGTTGTTGGCGGTGCAGGAAGACAGGCCCTGGGGGCCATTTACGATTTTGCCGAAGATGATTCGGTGGAAAAACTGTTGTTAATCGATACCCTTCCCGGGGCGCTTGAGAGCCGCGTTAAGCTGGTACGGTCTGAAAAAGTTGTGGCAAAGGTCATTGATGTCCTGGACACCAGGATACTGGCCGCCGCCCTGGAAGATTACGATGCCTGTATCAACTGCTCAACCCACAAATTGAACCTTCAGGTCATGGATGCCTGTGTTGCATCGCGCACCAATTATACCGATCTGGGCGGGCTTTACCATTGGGCCAAGCAACAACTGACCAGACACGAGGAATTTAAAAAAGCCGGTATTACCGGCATCGTTGGCTCCGGCGTGGCTCCCGGCATGGTCAATGTGATGGCCAAATACGCAGCAGACCGCCTGGATACGGTGGAGACGGTGAGAATTTATTCGGGCATTGTCAACCGCTTGATCAAAGGAAACAAGATCGTGCCCCAATACGCCCTGGACACGATCCTGGATGAATTCACGATGAACAACTTTGAATTCAAAGACGGGGAAATGCTTGAGCTTCCGGCCTTTTCCGGTGAAGAGGTGATCGATTTCGCCCAGCCGGTGGGTAGCCAGAGCGTTTACAACGTGATTCATTCGGAAGTCGCTACTATCCCGCTGGCCTTTGCCGATAAAGGGATCAGGAATGTGAGTTTCCGTCTGGCCCTGCCCAAACTCTTTGAGGAAAAATTGCGTTTTCTGCTGGACATCGGTTTTGGCTCCACTGCCCCGATCCCTGTCAGGGATAACCCGGTGGTTCCCCGTGATGTGCTCATCTCCATGGTGGAAAAGCCGGTCCAATATCCGGACCGTTCAGTGCCTCAGACCCATGATGACCATAAGGATATACGGGTGATTGTTATCGGCGAAAAGGATGGCCGGCGCCTGACCTACCAGGTCGAAACCATCCTGCACCCCTACCCCAAATGGAACATGGCCTGTGGCCCGTTTACCGTTGGATATCCGGGCGCTGTGACCACACGCCTTTTGGGCGGGGGCAAGATCAAGGAGAAAGGGTTCTTCTCAGGCGAGTCGGTCATTGATCCCCAGATGTATTTCGATGAACTGGCCAAGCGGGATATTAAGTTTTTTGTTAAGGTGACCCATGATCTGAACTGATGGACTCCTTAAAACCATTCATCCGGCAGAACAACCGGGAGCTTTGCTGCAAGGAATCAGTTCGGTCATCTATAATTAGAGGAAGTGAATCATGTTCGGATTTTACAATCGTATCATAACAATCGACATGTCGTGCCTGAATTTTCTCATAGAACCGCTGTCCGACAGCGTCCTCAGCGAAGTCCTCGGTGGCAAGGGACTGGCCACCCGGCTGCTGCTCGAACGTAATCCTCCCGGCGCGGCTCCCTTGGGCGAAGAAAACCATCTGATTTTTGCTACAGGACCGTTCTGTCAGAACCGCATCTGGGGCGGCAGCCGGTATGGTGTTTTTACCAAATCTCCATTGACGGGGTTTTATGCGGAATCTTATTCCGGTGGCCGAGTGCCGGAAGCCATTGATTCCACCGGTTTTGATGCTATCCTTATCCGGGGCAGGGCTGAAAAACCGACAGCTGTCAGCATCGGGCCTGATGGGGCAACCTTTCATGATGCTGACAGCCTGTGGGGCAAGGATGTATTTGAGACTGAAAAGGCTTCTCTGGAACTTTTCAGCTCCAGCCGTGACAGCAGCGGCAAACCCGGTGCTGTGGTCATCGGTCCGGCCGGTGAAAACCTGGTGCGTTATGCTATCATTGCCAACGACAAATGGCGTTGTGCAGGCCGTACCGGCGTGGGAGCCGTCAT
>MGTJ01000237.1 GCA_001799395.1 Desulfobacterales bacterium RIFOXYA12_FULL_46_15
TCCAGATATGGCCCATGGTGGCCCATCCGATGGTCATGGTGTTCACGGCGTCGCCTGCCTTTACCGTGAGAAAGGCACCTTTTTTAATGATTTCCATTGCCTCTTTGGCAATGTCCATTGATGATTTTATTTCCGTCATGGGATTTCCTTTATGTATGGGTTAAAAAAATTGTCTTCAGGAGGGACCAGCCCCTGGCCGCTGTCCACCAGATAAACCGAGCATCCGTTGTCGCCCACATGGTAGATATTTCTAAGAATCTGCTCCATGGATAAGCGAATAATAAATTTTTGACCTGTCGTCAAGCCGGAAACACGGCAGCCCGAATAAAAAAGCCGGTCACCATGGGATCACCATGACGACCGGCCCTTGTATAATCTTGGTAGCGACGCAAAACACATATTGATTAAAAATACTCCAACGGCGCAGTTGCAGTTTATTTTTTTGGATTTTTCCATCCGCGCTTCAGAGGATTTTCTTTTTAGCAACTTGTGTCAACTTGGTTAATAACCCATCACAACCAATTTTAATATCCTCTGTTTTTTTGACAGTGTCATCAATTTTCGTTTTTAACTCTGTTAAATAATTCTCAAGACCCTTGCGCCTCTTATCCGACATTTTGGACAATTCATCATCACCGATGTCCAGACTTGAATCCTCTACAGCTTTCAAAACATCATCTACTTTTGTGATATATCTTTTTATCGTCTGAATAAGGGATAGATTTGTGCTTGCCGGAAGTCCTTGAATTAATCTTTTTATTTCATCATCAAGGTCCCTGGTTGACCATTTTTCTTTAATGCATTTTTCTATGGCAGTGATTTTTTTATCAGTATTGTCCAATTTAACCAGTGCGGCTTTGTGAGTGTAAGACAATTCCTCAGTATTTACTTTTTTTCCGGCAAGAAATCTTTCTTGGGATGCTACTCTGACCATCAGCCCCAAACGATTGGGATGTACTGTTAAATCTTCTCTTTCACATAATTTATTAAAACTTAACAATTTCTTTGGATTTTTTGAGGAAGCAAGCTTTAAGTCACCACTAAAGAAATTCTCCAAAATATATTCACCGATTTCAATTGAACCCTTGTAAATAGTTTTGTTTGCGGTTTCGTTAATAAAAGCCACAGCCTCATCGATCAATTTTTCATCCACATCATCATTTGATAAGTTTGTCACTTTATTGGCCATCCTTTTCCTCCAATCAAATTGCTAATGTTTAAATTTGTAACCTCACTCATAGTTTGATTTTTTACGGGTCTCCCATTATAAAAGGATAGCGGGCAAGCCTAAGCCAATCATAAGGAGCTAACCCGTGAAGAATTACTTTATAAATCAGTTTCCAGAAAATATCAAATTTGATTACACCGGTTTTGACCGGGTCATCATCCGTGGATATATTTTAAACTATTTTCAGAAGAACTGAAAAACCATCTTATGGGTTCCCCGGTGCCGGAAAGCTCGCTGTCCGTCAGGATAAAGGTTTTTATGCCTTCCTTTTCGATGAGGACCTTTCCACAGGCGGGCCTTGACTTTAGGGAAATAATTCATCTTCGTATGACAAATATCTTACCCTCTATTATCAGACCTTGATTTTAAACCCGAACGTCACGACAGATTTATCATTTTCTTCGATTTCGCCATGGCACAGCCGACAACATACAATTATGATGTTTATCAGCCGCGCAATCCTAAGGCAAGTGCATATTATAAGTGTGTCGAAAATCACTTTGAAGAGTTGGAGCGGGTCTGGGATGATATGTATAAATCCCGGTACGGCTATTGGCGAGCTTATATCATGACAGTGATCTTTAAATATCTGGACTGTTGAGACCTGCATTTCGGTTTTGCCAGAGTCCGCTGTTAAGATTGCGGCCATGAATATTTATTGGCCCTTTCTTGTAAACGCAGGCATTTTTATCCTGTCATCAGAAAAGAGTTGTTGAATATGGTGAAAACCGGCTTTTCTTGAAAAAAATGCTGCATTTAAACAGGGTTATCAAAAGCAAATCTTGATGCACTCCTCCAGTTTACTGTGCAGCAGTGGCTCATTCTCACTGCAAATCTCAGCGTACAGGGCCTCAGCATGTTCCAGAAACAGGTCAGCTATCTTTGGATCGAAATGCTTACACCGGTCTTTCCTGATGATTCCCATCGAGGTTTCAAGGCTGAACGGCTCCTTGTATGGCCGCCTTGAGGTCAGGGCATCGAACACATCCACCACCGCAAAGATCCGGGCGTTAAGCGGGATATCCTCCCCCTTTAGTCCCGAAAGATAACCGCTGCCATTGAATTTTTCATGGTGGTAGCAGACCACATCGTTAGCATCCTTCAGCCAATCATAGCTGCAGAGGATTTCTTTTCCGTGGCTGACATGAGTTTTCATGGTCTCGAACTCTTCGTAAGTCAACTTGTCCGGTTTGAGGAGGATAGCGTCAGTGATGGCGATTTTGCCGACATCATGCAAAAAGGCCCCTTTAATCAACCCCTGCATGGCAGTATGCGAAAGATGCAGTTTTTCTCCTATACGGAATGAATACAAGGCCACTCGGAAATTGTGGATATTGGTGTCGCTGTCCAGTTTGGCAATCGCACTGCCTAGCACCTTCAATACCCCGATATTCGTCAAAGCAAGGATATGCGAGTAATTCAGGAGCTTATGGTTAAGACGGATGATGAGCGGATAGAGCGCAAGGGTGATCACAAAGATGATAACCACGACCAAAGCCAAAGCCAGGAGAATCTCATTTTTGTTCCGGGCAACGATATCGCCGGGGGCATGGTAGATCCCTTCGAGATAGCCTTGTTTATCCCCTGCACTGTCAAGAATGGGGACAAAGACCTGCATGAATATGTCTTGGCCCAAAGTCAATTTTTCACAAATGATCCCTGAGGCATTGGAAAACTCGTCACCATGTTTGGGGAGCCTTTTCTCAATCTCTTCTGCCGACGATTTGACTGCCTCAGTAACCTTCTTGGAGTCGGCACCATAGAATTCCACCACGATTAAATTGTCTTTTTCAATAAGACTTTGGATCGCCTGATTAAACACAGCAAGAGCCTGCGGTGAGGGAGATTTTAAATAGGCGTCAAAATCGGCAGTATAATGAGAGGTCTCGGTTTGAGCCATATTGACAACATGGTTATCCAGACTGGTATGACCGAGATACTGCACTATACTTCCCACCATAAGGGAAAGAACGAGCCAAAGAAGAGTCAGCCTGAGGACCAGCCATTTATGGATATTGTCGATCATGTAAACATGTTTTCATAGGTTCTTTTAACTGGTCTCCTCAAATTGAAATGTACAGCCTGGCCTCTTGACAAAAATTTGCGACCAGTGCCGCTTATATCAAATTTCATACTTTTGAATAAATCTATCAAACATTTTGAATCTAAGCAAATTGATTTTTCGCTTTGGAAGTTATCTTGCCGGAGAATATTTACCAATAACCGCCCCTAAGGTTCGCAGCCGGCTAAAACTATGAATGGGCCTGATCAATTTGCCAGGCAGCGAATTCATCTTCCTTAAGTTGATTCAGAAACATATTGATATCTTTATTGGTGACTTGCATAAATCCTGCTTAAAAAGAAATTGCTATTGATAAAATATTAATTTTTAAAATTTAATATATATTGAGTTCATGTTAAATCAAGCTTTTTTTCTTTTCTTTATATTGACAGCCATTACCTGTTGCATAGATATTGAATTTCCCAATGCGCTTGTTCCCTGGAAAATCCGTCCGCCCAAAGTAAAGCCGTATTTGATACTGGTGTTTGCACTTTTATCCGCTTTTTTATTTCGACCAGCTTTACGTGGTTTCACTGCTCGCATCCTCTAAAATCACAATAGCTCAACTTTTAAGGCAATAATGACATAGCGTTGGGTCAATCCAACCGTCATTTGCGGTCATAGATCGTCTCGGTAACCCTGCCGACATTTCTCGCCGATTATGGCATATTTATCTCGTCAACCGTAAACTTTCCCACCATCCCCTTGAGCTGTTCAGCGAGCTTGTGCAACTCGTCAGCGTTCATATTGACCTGCGAGCTGTTAAAGGCCATCTCACCGGCTGCCTGGCTTACTTCGGCGATATCACTGGCTATCTCCGAGGCCACGGTTGAGCTTTGGGCTACGTGTATTGTCACCTCCTGGATACCCAGCGAGGCTTGGGCCACGTTATCCGCAATCTCCCTGGTGGTCACTGACTGCTCCTCCACAGTGGAGGCAATGGTGGACACAATTTCGTTGATTTCATTGATCACCTTGGGGATCTGCTCAATATCACCGATGGCCTTTGCGGTGGTATCCTGGATCCTTTGAATCCGGTTTTTGATCTCACTCGTGGCTGTAGCAGTCTGCCTGGCCAGTTCCTTGATCTCGTTGGCAACTACCGCAAAGCCCTTTCCCGCATCTCCGGCCCTGGCCGCTTCGATAGTGGCATTGAGGGCCAGCAGATTCGTCTGTTCCGATATCTTTGTGATGGTCTCCGTCACTTTGTTCAACGACAATGGTCCACTGTGAGTCATAAAAAGGCATTGATGCGCCGAGTTTCTCCTTCCCGTCCGCACCTTGATAAAAACCCATGGCTTCGTGTGCACCCGTAGTAACCTTTGCATTGGTGAGGTAAACTCCATCGCCCCCGTGCAGTGTTCTGTCCCAGGGAAACTCACTGCCCGACTGTTTAAGAAATGCATTGGGGAACACCCTTGATTCGGTGATCATAAGATTATTTTTGTTTACAATATAATAATCCAATGATTTGCCCACACCTGCTAGGTAAAACGCTCCCATTCTGCCGGCAAGATTGCCGATCTCTCCGTTAATGATATTGGTCAGCATTAGGGCATCCGCATGAACATACACGATTCCACCTTCCTGGCTTGCCGCCGCAAAGGTCAGGAAGGATTTACCGTTTTCATCGTATGGATCCGTATACCCCAGCGACATGTCAACATCTATAGTTATGGTTTTGCTGATCCGGCTCTTATCTGAAGAGACCGTAATTATTCCATTTTTAACATAATCGATAGCATTATAAACCTGAAAAGTCGGTATTTTTCGCTTCCCTGAACGGATTTCATCCTTGAATGGATGCTCTTCAATGTTGAACACATCGTTTTGCACGATCTTTTGAAAGTATTGCGAGAGGTCATCCTCTGTCAGCTTTCCGGTCAGTGATGCCAATTGATGAGAAAGTTTCATGTTCTGATCAAGAAATCTGATCACGCCCTGTTGCTTTGCATCGGTAAAATTCATCAAGCCGCCAACCGAGTCCCTCACAAGTATCCAGTGGACACCGTGATAAGCAAAGATCATCAGTCCTGTGAGAAAACAGGCGAACATGACAAGCGATGACAAAAGAAATTTACTCTTCAAGCTTCTGAACAACACGAATCCGGACTTGTTTTCTGAAGAGGTTAAAAAAATTGTGCTCTTGGTAACCATTGACTTGCTCTCCCATTCAATCCATTTATTCCGTTCATTTTTGCTTATCTTTGAGACTTCAGCTTCTCATTGACTGTGGGCGGTGCTCCTATAATGATAACTTCGGCTATTGAATGATATTTGCCCTTACAAGGGAGATGCTGCATGAACTCAATGAATGAGGGAACTTGCTTTTTGTTAACCAAAGCATAAACATCCCCCCTAAAAAAAAATTAGTGGCGGTGGACCGCCACTCCTAACCTATTGTTATTGATCACGAAAATTCATTACAAAAAAAGTTTTACACAATTTGGGCCATCTTGTTTCCTATTTGAAAAGAAGGTTGGGTATCAGTGTGGATATGCCGGGCACAAAGGTAATAATGAACAGGGCAGCTATATAAATTCCCAGTGTGGGCATGACGGATCTTGTTATATAAAGGAAATCCTTTTTTGTAATGGCGGATGCCGTATAAAGCAGCAGGCCCAGTGGCGGCGTGATATACCCGATGCCCAGGGCCACTGTAATGATCAGGCAATAATGGATCGGATCAATACCGAATTGATTCGCTATGGGCATAAGAATGGGAACCAGGATCATGATGGCGCCGATGGGATCCAGAAACGTTCCTACAAGAAGCAGAAGCAGATCGGTAAAAATAAGAAAAACAATACCGTTGGGAAGATACTGCATGGAAAAATCCAGGATCCGTCCGGGAATCCCCTGGAACGTGATGTATTCCGAGAGACCCCCTGCGCCGGATACGGTAATAATAAGGGTCCCGCTCATCAGGGCGCAGGACACCATGAGGTCATGCAGTTCTTTAAAGCCGACGGCGCGGTAGATACCGGTCTCTAATATGATAGCCAGGACACAGGAGACCACAGATGCCTCGGTGATGGTAAATGCACCCGTATAGATACCGGCAAAAAGGATGGCGATAATTAAGAAGGGGAAGAAAGCAGACCTGGCAGCACTGAGAAACGCGGTGCCGCTGAATTTTTCCATGGTGGTTTTTCCAAGCCCTTTTTGCATGGAAACGATATAGGCATAAAAGCAGAGGCCGGCCATGATCAGGACAGCGGGCAGATATCCTGCTGCAAACAGCCCCACCACGGACACGCCCGCGGTAAGGGCACAGATGATCATGATAATGCTGGGCGGCACAATAATCCCCAGGATTGCAGAACTGGTGATCAGCCCGATGGAAAAAGAATCCGGGTATTCATATTTTTTCAGGTTGGGAAACATCACACTGCCGATGGTTACAACGGTTGAGATACTGGACCCTGAAATGGCGCCGAACACCCCGGAACAGATCACGCCCGTGATGGCAAGGCCCCCGGGAAGAAAGGACACCAGTTTCCGGGCAAACCAGATCAACTGGTTCGCGGATTTCCCTTTGGTCATTACGCCTCCCATAAGGATAAAAAAGGGAATGGACAGCAGGGAAAAATTTTCGAGTTTTTTAACAACCGTCTGGGCCACGAAGGTCAATTCCAGGCCGGTGTAAAAAACAAGCCCCAGTATACCGGTCATAAGCAGACTCAGGTAAACGGGGATCCGTAAAAACAGCAATGTGAGCAGAATACATAAAACAATCAGGATTTCCATCATTTTATTTGCCTTTCAAAAGGAGGATAAGACAATCAATTGACCGGATCATCATAAATGAACCAAAGACCGGCAGGATGGCGAATATCAGATAAACCGGTATCTGCAGAATCGGCGTATAGGTCTCCATTGACATCTCGACCTGAACATAAGCCCATCCGGTGACCATAAAAAAAATTCCGAACAAAAGGCGAACCCCATGCAAAATCCCGTCAAGTGTCCTTTGCCACCCAGGGAATCGTTCATACAAAAGGTTGACCTTAAGTTCGGAACCGGTCTTAATGGAGGCACTGGCGCCCAGAAAGGTCATGAGGATGAAAAGATAGGTGGAAAGCTCATCGGGCCAGGAAAGGGGCCGCTGAAAGGCATACCGGCTCAGGATTGAAATCGTCAGAAAAACCAGCATGCCGGCAAAAGTGATAAACAACCCTTTCTCTTCAATATAATGAATCAACAGGACAATGATTTTCATGAAATGCCTCCATTTTTTTAAAAAGATCAGATACCGGATGAAAAAGAGACGATCTTATCCAGCCAGTCTTTTCCTATTTCAGTCTCAAATTCCTTCCATACCGTTTTTTCAGCAGTTTTCAGTTTGTCGGTGTCATCGTTGGAAAACCTGATCACTTCAACCCCTTTTTCAGCCAGAATTTTTAACCGCCTGTTTAGAAGCCTGTAAAGCTCATCATCTGCATACTGCCGTGGAAACTGCAGGAGCCGCAAGCTGGAGTGTAGTGGAAAATCTTCGCCACTGGGTTGACCTCTTCCTTTTTGATCTGAAAACCGTGGTGGCAGAAGACCATATAAGGCTGACCGGTGCCTGCAATCAAAA